>DAOUTP010000016.1 GCA_030626645.1 Candidatus Cloacimonadota bacterium | reverse complement strand
GGTAATCCACTAGGTAATATAAACAAAATTACATCATCACCGCTAGCTGCTGCTGATACAGCAATCGTGATAGCTGGATAAATATTTTTTACTTCAGAACCGTTAATGGTTATTGATACTTTTCCCATACGTTATTCCTCCTTTTAGGTGGCACTTTTAACAGCGTCTATCTTTTCGTGTCAAGCAAAATGTTTCACATAGTTTCGATATATTTAACACTATGTAATATATACTTTTGTACATATATTTTCCCTATCTTATTAAATGATTTTGATTTAGCAATTGCAATTGCTTAGCATAACTTAATAATAAGAATTAATATCTACCAAAAAGCAATAAAATAAATTAAAAAATAATTTTTTTGATTAATTGCAAGAATCATTTTTCCTTAGAAGAAATTATTAATTTTAACGTAAATTGTTAGTTTATATACTATGAAATATTTTGTTCAATTATTAAAGTCCTTAAAAAATACTTGACGCAATTATGCTTGATATTTTTTTTCAAACACGTGTTTTAAATAAGTGTTTGAAAGAAATAAATAGGAGAGGATATGGGGAAAGAAGAAGTTAAGCAAAAGATCATACTAACAACTATTGAATGCATTGAGCAAGAGGGTATTCATAGTGTTACAATAAGAAAGATTGCTGATCTGGCCGGAGTGAATGTGGCAGCAATTAATTACCATTTCGGTTCAAAAGAACAGTTATTCGAAATTGTAATGAATGCAACTCTGAACGAAAGCTTTGTAAACAACATAAATGATTATGAAGAGATGTGGCAAAGTGATACAAAGAAAGCACTTCAGCTTTTTTTAGAAGATACTCTACAAGGAGCTATTAATTATCCAAATCTTACAAAAGCACATTTAGCAAAAGCTTTTATTAAGAATGATTTCAATACAAATTCCGTTGCAAAAATCAATGAATTCTTAACAAAATTTCATGGTTTGATCAAAAATATTTTGCGCTCCGAAGATAATTTTGAAAGCAAAATATCTACTATTCAATTGTTCTCATCTATTCTGATGATAGGTATGATGCCGGGTCTGTTTGATCAATCTCTTGGAAATGAATTAAAAAGTTCAGAAAATCAAAAGATTTTTGTGGAAACACTTTTAGAAAATTTTTGTAAATAAAAAATAATATAGAGATCGTTTGCTATAGCAAACCGACTTTTAGGAGAAAAAAATGAAAAACAAACTAATTCTAATGCTGGGAATCATTATAATGATTTCCTTACTTCCTGCCCAGGAAATAAAAAAAGGCAACTTGATGGGACGTGTGATAGATGCAGAAACAAGCTATCCGCTTTCCAACGTAACAGTTATTGTAAGAGAGCTGGAAAAGGGTGTTTACACAAATGAGAAGGGACAGTATAAGATCATGAACTTACCGGTAGGAAATTACACTGTTGCCTTTCAGATCATTGGAACTCAACCGCAACTCAAAGCGGATATAATAATCCGTTCAAACCGAACAACATTCGTAAATGGTGAATTGAAAAGAACAGCAATTCAAATTGAGGGGATTAAAGTAAAAACAGATTATTTTGCTGAAACTGAAGAACAGACAACCAGCGTTGTCAGTTTTTCCAATGAAGAGATCCGTCGTGCTCCCGGCTCTGCTGGAGATGTAAGCCGTATAATGATGTCATTGCCCAGCGTAGCCAAAGTTAATGACCAAAGCAATAACCTGATCGTACGCGGTGGAAACCCTATGGAGAATTCATTCTATATCGACAATATCGAAATTCCTAATATTAATCATTTTCCACATCAAGGCTCTTCCGGTGGACCGATAGGTATTCTTAATGTAGATTTCATTCAGGATGTTACATTCAACACAGGTGGGTTCTCTGCCATCTATGGAGATAAACTTTCTTCCATTATGGAAATTAACTTCCGCGATGGAAATCCGAATGAATTCGATGGACAGATCGATTTTAACTTTGCTGGTTTCGGAGGTATCTTTGAAGGTCCTATAAGCAAGAAAAGTTCAGCCATGCTGGCTGTGAAAAGAAGTTACTTAAAATATATTATTGACGCAGTCGATGTAGGAACTTCAATTGCACCGGAATATGGTGATATCCAGGGAAAATTCACCTATGAATTCAACCCATACCACAAGCTCTCAATGCTGGCAATCTTTGCTGATGATCATAATACGCCCGACCAGGAAAATGCTGTAGAAAATTATATGTCGCATTATGGGAATCAGGATCTGTATCAGGGAACTTATGGTTTGAACTGGCGTGCAGTTTGGAATGAATCTGCTTTTTCCAATACTTCATTTTCGATCACTTCATCGCAATATGATGAGGATTTCTATGAAACATTCAAGGAACCAACCGGAGATACAGATATTAAAAACAGAACTAACGAGCTGGAACTAAAATTTAGAAATGTTAACTTTAAACGATTTTCTGAGAAATTAAGTGCGGATTTTGGAATTGATATTAAACATTTAAAACACGATTATGATAACTATTTAGCAGAAACGACAAATATTCTTGGTGATACAATTCCCGAGCTTATTATGAAAGATAAGATAAGAGCTGAAAAATTGGGCGGATTCATTAGTATAAATTATGTTCCTTTCCCAAGATTCTCTACAACATTAGGTTTGAGAGCAGATTATTTTTCTTTGAATGATAATGTTACAATTTCACCCCGATTCTCCTTCAAATATAAGATTAATGAATCAACCTCGTTGAACGGATCGATGGGAGTTTTTTATCAAAATCTACCACTTTTGCTTCTATCCCAAAATGAAGAAAATAAAGATTTAAAAGATCCGTATTCTAAACATTACATCATAGGATTTGAACATCTGCTCTCAGAAGATACACGTTTAGTTATAGAAGCCTATCAAAAAGATTACAACAATTTTCCAGTTGATCCTGATCAACCTGGTTTTTTCGTGATCGATGATAATTTCTTTAATTATTATGAATCTCTGCAGGATAATGGACAAGCTTTGAGCCGTGGTGTGGAAGTGATTTTACAGAAGAAACTGGCAAAGAGAATTTACGGATTAGCCAGTGCAACTTATTTCCGTTCTCGCTATAAAAGTTACGACGGCATCTGGCGCAACAGAAGCTATGATAACCAATTTATTGTAAGTATCGAAGGTGGCTACAAACCAACTGCCGGATTAGAAATGAGCCTGCGCTGGATCTATGCCGGGGGTGTTCCTTACACGCCGATCGATGTTGAGCAATCAATATTAAATCACCAGGGAGTTCTGGATGAAAACAATATCAATGCTGAGCGTTATCCCGATTATCATTCATTGAACGTGCGTATGGATAAAAGATTCTTTTTCAGCAAGACCAATCTTGTGATCTATGCAAGCGTTTGGAATGCTTATGCTCAGAAGAATGTCGCCGAGTATTATTGGAACGATACAGATCAAACTATAGACGAAGTTTATCAATGGACATTTTTGCCGATAGTTGGTGTAGAGTACGAATTTTAACGTCAATTAATAAAAAGGGGAAAGCTATTCGGCTTTCCTCAATTCTTATAAATTTGATTTTTCCCGTTTTGAAAAATGAAAGAGGGGTTAGGGGTGAATTTTGTGAGCCAATTATTAATAACTTATGATTACTGGGGTTTTACTTACTACTTGGCGTATCCACGAATCAATATCATTAATTCCCAAAGGACCCTCATAAGCTTTGTGAGTATTTTTGGCATCGTTTAACGCTTTTAGGACATCCGTTGGTTTGGCATTTGCAAGTTTTTCAACAGTATCATATTTAGTATCTACAATTAATCTTGCCAATTTAGGACCAACCCATTTAATTCTAGACACATCAACAATTTTAGTCAGCCATTGAATCTCTTCTGTTGAAAATTTAGACATGCTTTCAAACTTCTTTCTAGTATTAGTATCAATTACATATGGAAACAAAATTTCAGTATCAGTAATGCTAAGTGAATCCAATTTTATTACAATCTTTTCAGAAATGTTAGGTATATCGCCAAACTTAATCGGAGTAGGAAGTAGATTATTCACTTCACGTTTAAGAAGTTTAAAGTAATTTTCTGAAATATCTGTTTCTTTGGCTAATTTTTTTAACTTTGAACCGCTTTTCAAAATTTCTTTGAAATTTTCTGCGTTATCAATACCTATTTTTTTAAATTTAGAAAATTTTGTATCAATATCTTCAAGCAAAGGTTTACGGCTTGGCAATAAACGACCTGTTTTTAGTTCATTTTTGAATTCATCCAAACTGATTTTGGATAAATCGGGCATGTAGCTTAATTCTTTTTTTGTCATATTATTTCTCCTCAATAAATTTTAAAAGCTTGATTATTTGTTTTTCATCTATATTTTTTTCAGATTTTATTTCAATGATTCTCATTGTTTTTCCACTTCCTTGAAATAAATCTATTTTATCCTTTGATAAACCTTTGATTGAAAATCCTAGATTGACGTGGGTTTTGAGTGCAACAAAATAATACTTTCCATCAGAATATGAAGGAACACCCCATTTCATTTCTTCTTTAATATCTGGAAATGTACTAAAAAAAAAATTCTCACTTTATTACAAATCTCTTTTTGAGGAGATTTTTGTTTTTCTATGTATTCATCAACCTTTTTATCTTTCATAATTATTAATACTCCCAAATAAAATATATAAATTATTCGTTTTCTGAAACGAAGTGAAAGAAAACACAATATTATCCCCCTCTATATTAAAAGAAAAAATCAAATTTATCCGGTTTTGAAAGCCTATCATTCCTTATTCTCCGTTAGAAAAATATTTTTTGAATTGCGTATAACGGTTCGTATAAGAATAGTAGCCGATTGCGGGCTTCAATCCTATCAATTTACAAGAATGTTGAAGCGGATTATAACCCTTGAATTTACTACTGATCCGGCTATTATTTTTATACATTGTTAGGCTTTCATGCATTATTTTTAAAATTTAAATATTCCTTAAAACCAGTATCTATTTTTTTGGTATATCTGATTATATTTTCGGGGCAGATATTTACGCATTGTTGGCACCCAATGCATTCTGTCGAGAGAACTCGCTGGTTGTTTTTCATGTAACTCAATAGTTTTATGTTCATCGGGCAATTTTTCTCGCATAATCCACATTCAATACAACTATCTTTCTCAATTTCTATTTTCCATATTGAAAAACGGGAACCAATTTTCATTAATACAGGTATTGGACACACATATTTGCAAAATGCTCGATTATCCTTCAAAATTGCAGCGAGAATAATTGCTACTGTAAAATATAACATATTGCCAATTATTAATATTGACCAGTTAAGTTCACGAAAAGAATATTTGTCTAAGTCCGTAATTTTGAAGCCAGACCAGAGAAATAACACTAAAGCTAATGATAAGAAAAAATGTAAATAGCGAAGTAGACCCCAATACTGCAATCTACCGTGCCTTGGTTTCATCCATGGTAAAAAATCGATAACCATTGCAGTCCAACAAGCCCAACCACACCAAGCACGACCAAATAATAACGTACCTCCTACCTTGGCAATTAAAAAATGTAATACCGGACCAGAAAAGATACCAGCCAATAAATAAATAAAAAAGCCTTCAATTTGCATATTTTCACGAGCAAGAAAGCCTAATACACCTAACATATAAAGTCCAATCAATATCTGGGTTAGTTTTCTTCCCCATATTTTTTTTCCGCGGGGAAGAATGCCAAACAGTAACTCACCGACAGAACCTGCTATGCCAATATACAAAAAATTGAACAAGAAGAAGATATGACCTTGTGTCTTCCACAATATAACACCAATCACTAAAAAAAATAAGAATATAGTAATGCTATCAATATATACATTTTTAGTTTTCTTTTCCATATTTTAACCTCTATATGTTTCCGTCTGTTTTTTTTCTTGCATGAAGCCTAACGGTGGCAATATGAAAAGTTGGGCATTTTGAAACACCAAACTTTCAATTTACTATAATGTTTATTTATTGCTAATTCGTTCATATTTACCACTTTCTGCCCAATTTTTTATATTGCGTGTTATCGGCTTTTATTCTACTATTATATCTTCTATATCTAATCTTTTTCCAATTCTTTCGGGATATTTTTTCACTTTTCCAACTCGCAAGAGCATTTGTATTTCTCCTTCAATGCTTAATGATGATTTTAGCAAATCATAGTATTTTTGTTCTTCTAAAACTTGGCTCATTGGATGTACTGCAATTTTTGATTTTACACATTCTAACCACAAACGCTCTAATAATCTTCCTGATTCAACTAAATCTGAAATGCTAAATGAATCTGATTTAATCAAAATGTATCCTGAACAAGCATTAAACTGTTCTTTTGCTCCTTTTATTGAACCATTTATAAAAGTTTTACTGGCAACAGATTTTTTATTCATGAAAGTATTAAAGAAAAAATGCTTCATCCCTGACATTCCTAAACATTTAGGAGATAAGCCATCCTTTCTATTCCTTTCTTCTTTATAGGAAAATGTCATCCAGTCTGCTAATTCATTAAGCTTATTCATATCTTTCATTTGTAAACGATAAGTGTCAAGAGAATACTCTATTATTTTATTCCCTTGTTCGGAATTTATCGAATAATAAGAAACGTTATCAGATATAGTTTTGATTGGGTTTATTATAGAATCTTCCAATACTTCATCCAAAAATGGAGTTCTTATTGTCAAACGTTTACTTATCGGGTTGATATAATTATTGATTTCTTTTGAGTCAGAATGTTTAAAGTCGATAATAACTTCCTTGTCGTTTATCTTTACTGTGGCATTATAACCTTTATCATGTGCTGCCAATACACAATTTTCCACAAAAGCACCAATAGAAATCCACGTTTCTCTATTTTCTGAGTCAACATGAGTTAATACCCTGTTATAGTTTGGGAAAACTGAAATTTGATTTTCTCCAATAATACGAACATTCCACATTTGTGCATTGTGGCTACTTGGTGCCCATGAACCATATTTGATTATTTCTTTCATTTCTTTAACTTCTTTTATTTGTGCATAAGTGATTTCACAAAAAAGTAAAAAACTTAATATAAATATAATATTTCTCATATGAATAATTTTATTTTTAATTGCCGATAACTTGTGTGTATCACCTATTGTTGTTATACCTCTTATTTGGTGGGATAACAACAATAGCGTATATTTTTCTTTTATCATTTTACTTTTCCGCCAATCATATTTTTATATTTTTTCATCATATTTTAAGTCAAGACGATAAACTACTTACTACTTCAAATGGGCATAAAGCCGTGCATGCCACGTTCTTCTTGCTTTTCTCTCAACCTGAATGTGGAGGCTTTTGTTACAAGCATACTTCATTTCAACAGCAAACATTTTTTTACTGCTTCAGTTTTTCCATTAACATTCAATCTATAATAATAAATTCCTGAACTTACAGTATTTCCTGAATTATCTTCCCCATTCCAAACGATAGAATGATGACCGGCTGATAACTGACTGCTGACAAGCTGCTTCATTTTCTGTCCTCTCATATTGAATATTTCGAGATTCACAAAAGAGGATGTTTGCGTTACAGAAAAACTAATTATAGTCTCAGGGTTGAATGGATTTGGATGGTTTGCATAAAGAATAATTGAGGGTAAATTATCCTCTAAATTATATTCAGTTACAGCAGTTCCAGTGGTATCCAGCAATGTGTCGTAAATCGTATTCAACAGAACATCATATTTATCTGCGCTGAACTCCCAGAACATTGCACCACCTAAATCCATTGAATTGATATAATTTCCCTTTTCTTCAATTGATTGGGGATTATCATAACTGATCATATTTTGAGTATTTGGATTATAGAGCCAGGGAACTTTTGCTTCCTCATGCCAAAAAGATGTATAGCCATTCATATTAATATAATTTTGGGACAGATCCCAGTAATCAAAAACTCCATTTTCCCAGGTTCCTACATTAGCCGGTCCCCAATAGGTTTGATAAAGGCCGTTGTTCACATTGGGAACTCCACTGTATCCTCTGCCGTAAAATGCTAAGCCGGGATTTAGTTTTTCCAGTGGAACTCCTTCATCTATATAACCCAGAATAGCTGCTGATAAATTGAAATAGGAATGATATGGTTCTACAAGCGGATCATCCGAAGCCATATAAAGCGGAGTATTAAAATTAGTTACTGGATCAGCTTGCGGATCTCCCCAGGGACCATGAAAATCGTAGGTCATCACATTGATCCAATCCAGATATTGATGTATCAGGTCGATTTCAAGATTATCCATGATTAATGGAGAAGCCGGTGCTGCAATTGTGAGCAGATAATCTCCTGCCTGATCTAACTGAGATCGCAGTTCTGCCAGCAAGAGAGTGAAATTTTCCTTATCCTCCGGACGATAGATATTGCTCGATAGACCTCCGCTAACAGGATATTCCCAATCAATATCCACTCCGTCAAATTCATATTCCTGAATAAAATCTACACAAGATGCCGCAAAAATTGCTCTGGAATCAGCTGTTAGTGCGATGTCTGAAAAGTAAGCAGACCAAGTCCAACCACCGACAGAGATGAATGTTTTTACGTGCGGATTCTCAGCTTTCAGAATTTGAAGACGATGAAAACTTCCTCTTAAACTGCCTGGTTCCCAGCTGTCACCTGGATAAAATTTATCGATGTCGGCATAAGCATCACCCAACATGATCGTACCATTAACATTATCAATATTGGCAAAAGCATAGTTGATATAATTGATCTTATCGGCTGGGATATCCGGTACATGATAATCTCGTACATATACCGACCAAGATGTGAAATATCCGATGATATTTCTATTAAATTCCTGAGCGAAAACAGGCTGAATGCATAGAATTAGTATAACTAACAAAACCGATATTTTAAAAATATTCATACCTTTTCTCCTATTTTAAAAGTAGCATTTTTTTACTAATTTCAGTTTTTCCAGCTTTCAATTTATAGTAGTAAATCCCACTGGATACAGGTTTTCCAGCGTCATCTGTTCCGTTCCAGATGATTGAGTTGAAGGGTTCATCAGTTGATGAGTTAATGAGGAAAGTTTTTATTTTCTGCCCTCTTATATTGAAGATTTCCAGTTTTGCGTCTTGCGCGTTCTTAGCGGTTAACGAAAACGAAATCGTTGTGCTTGGGTTAAACGGATTAGGATAATTAGAAATTGAAATTCCATTATTAGGAATATTCTCCTCAAAAGCAGAAACTCCCATCAGGTCATTCAGATAAGGTCTGTGAGCATTGGAAAATTCAAGATTATTATCTACATCCCAATTGATCGACCAGGTCATCAAACCTCTAAAATCTGCATACCCATCAGGATTTGAAAGCTGGTATTGACCACCAAATGAAGTTCCTAAAACAATATAATCAAGTGCTGTGTGAACGACATCCGGTGCGGTGAAACCGCTGCCTGCAGCAGAAGTGGAAGCCGGCAAACCTATTGCAACTTGTTCTGGAGCCAAAGGTTCAAAGAATATATTTCCAACCCACACATCCACATTAAAACCAGCCATCAGCATATCTGCCATTGCTACATGAAAATCAGGAGTAGGAGGATCGTATAGTACACCATCACGACCATACATTGAACCGGTATTGTAATGTTGAACATGTACATAAGTCCAGTGATCGCGTAAAGCATGAATGAACGGCAGATACGCACCCCAAATGCCGGCATAAGTACTATATCCTCCTTGCACATATGCAGTTTCAGGAGCTGTAGTCAGCATCAGATCTGGATACAAATCTGTGAGTTGAGTTATGGCATCGATCAGATTCACGATCTTTGGTGTGGTGGGATAACGAAAATCGTTATCACCAGTATCCAATGATATAGAGCCGCCTTCCAGATCAATATCGATTCCATTAAATCCATATGTGTCAATTATCCCACTTATTGAAGTAACGAAATTCTGAACATCTGTAGAATTTAGTAACATTACCGGATCATTAGCACCACCTATCGAGATTACGACCTTTTTCTCAAGATTCTGAAGATAACTGATATCTGCAATAAAATCATCCAGATTTGGATAAATTCCAGGATCTGGATTAAATTGCATGGTTGAGCCAAAAGGCACAGTTGCTGTAGCAAAAGCAATATTGATCACATCATAAGCTTCCGGAATTTCGGTAAGCAGCAATGAATTCGGTGTATATCCCCAATTATGCCAGTAACCCACTAAAATCTTATCCGGTAACGTTTGCCCCGTAAGAATTGATATAACAACAGCTAAAAATAGCATAAGAAAAAACAGTTTTTTCATTATTCCTCCTTTCATATTCTACAGGTGATTCGTGTAAAAAAGTTATCAAGTATTTTCTAAATCATTGCCCTGGCAGAAACCAGGGCAATAAAAACAAGATGCTCGTGCTATTTCATCAGAATCATTTTTCTCAATTTGGAATAGTTCCCTACTTTCATATTATAGAAATAGATGCAACTATCAACAACTTACCCATAAGTTACATCCATACAATATAATTATTTACGATTTAATTAATCCAATTTATGATTGTAATTGTAGGACTAGACGTTATATTGTATGTGCTCAATAACTGTTGTACAATACCTTCGTCATAAGAAAACCAACAATTCCCAAACATTTCAGTTTGTTGATTAGGATCGCTGTTAATGAACATGGTTCCGTCCACCCAACTGTTACCTCGCATATAAAAACTTCCACCTTCTATCCAAACAATACCCTCAAATCTTGAATTTCCAAATGTCTCGAAATTTCCATCCACAATCAAAATGCCATCACCGCTCCAATCGCCCACCATTTTTAGAGTATTATTCCCGGTCAATTCGACGTAAGTTATACCAGATATTGGTGTTATGTTGGTTGGGGGATTTAAATAATAATTATCGGCAATAGCTTTCATCTGTGTCATTGTCATGCCAAAATAATTTTCAAAATTTAAATCAACGTTATTCTCTAACTGCCCATTTATGGTTGGGTTACCTACAAGATTAAGTACTTCTGAACAAGTAACAGCATTACCAAAATTTCCTCCAGCAGAATAAAGAATTTTAGCGGATCCTTGGTATTTGGCTTCTTTCCCACTGACATTAGCAGTTACATAAGAAGTTATTTGTAGAGTATCACCAGTACCAACCATAACATATTTAATACTGTCTATTGTTCCATCCAGAACATTAAATTCCGAAAATGTTTGTGTTAATTCAGATCCACCAACTGATAAACTACCCTCGTTCAACTTCTTAATACTGTACATAAGAGCTTCATTGCTTAGGGATCTAGCTTTTATCTCTGACATATTAGCAGAGAGCAGATCCGCAACATCACCGCTTTTATTTTGAACTGAAACTAGAATGGTTGCAAAAACAGCGGTGACCATTAAAAGAATAATGATTAATAATTTTCCCATAATTAACTCCTTATTTTATTTACTATAAATATAAATTTTTAAAATACGATATTATACCTAATTAACCCTTTATAATCTTTCTGATTATTTAAGTAGGATCATCTTCTTAGTTGAAGTATAGTTGCCGGTTTTGATCTTGTAGAAATAAATACCCGATGAAACAGGTTTTCCACTATCATCTTTTCCTTTCCAAATAATTTTATGCTTTCCTGATGCAAGAGCACCGTTAACCAATGTTTTCACTTTTTGTCCTTTCATGTTGTATATTTCAAGATTCACAAATGAAGACGTTTGTGCTGTGTCAAAAGAAATAGTTGTACTTGGATTGAATGGATTGGGGTAGTTACCTTTCAAAGATGTAGTTGTGTTAACAATATCATCAACACTAACTCCAGTATATATGAATTCGTATTCAATAGGAGTCGATTCACCGTCATCGTAAAGGGCTGTTACTTCAGAAAGATAAGTTACTCCATTTATTAGACCTGTATATTGATAGAACAGATCTGTCGTGAAGCCATCAAGAGTTCCATTCAGATAAACATTATAACCAAGAATATCTCTTAAAATAGATGTTTGGTTAAGAGTGATGAACTCAATATCCGGAATTGAAGATTCTACACGAGATGTAGCTGAGCTAAAGTTAGCTTCGAATCTCTTAGCTTGAACAACGACATCTGTTTCTTCAGCCATGATCCACAGATCCATCAGGAAGTCTCCAATAATAGAGAGAGACATTGCAGAATAATCTGCTAATGGGCCTAAATATGATAATCCATTGGTTCCTTCACCATCAAAGTTTATGCAGGGATATGCTTCTGATGCAATATCACTCATAGGCTCCATGAACACACCTACAAGACCGGTTTCGGAAACAGAACCGAGATCGATATTTTCTTCCCAGATATCATCACCGGTGGTTTGAAGCCCCGTTACAACTACTACTTCTGTATATGTATCCCAATCTACAATGTGAAGTGCATAATCCCAGGTTCCGTAAACTCCCCATGAGGAATGATGGAAATCAAGCATCTCAAGGGTTACATTGGTATAGCCGGAAACATCATACACTACACCATAACCATTGTCAAATGACTCGACATAACTACCCATAGCATCTCCATTATGCTGAATCAGTTCATATAATTGCCCACCTCCGACAGGGGCTTCCCAAGTTGCATAACCAGAGTAAGGATCAACTGCGAGATTTTGGGGAGGATTAAAAACAGGTTCTTCAATAGTAACTTCATCAGCAAATACTATGATCGATTCACCATCGTCATATACAGCAGATACGCCATATACATAAGTTCCCGGCTCAAGATCCATATCATCATAAGATATGTCTGTTGTATTTCCGATGCTTGTTCCATCTCTGTAAACATTGTAGCTTAGAACAGCTCCTGCCGGTGCATTCCAGGTTACAAGAACGTTCACTTCATCATATACTTCTGCGTTTACATTCGTAGGAGGATCAAGCTGGGGACCATTAACAATAATAGTGTAATCTTCAACTTCTCCAAAAGATGTAAATCCGTACGGTGAAGGATCAGGATTATCATATTCCATCCGGATTCTCATGCGTAAGATTGTATTTGTAAGAGCATCTTCAGGTGCAATTACATCAGTAATATATGGACCATGTCCCATTGCAGATAAAAATATACGTTCGTCAGTACTGAAGTCATAATCTAAATTCCAATCAACCCAAACAGCGCCAATATCATTATTATATGGATTTGCGAGTGTAATTGTCAATTGGGAAGCTACATCTGGTTCAAGGTAAATGTAAAGATCGGGATCACCTGAATAGTCTGCATAATTATCTGCTCCACTGTTATTTGAAACATCTCCAATTGTAATATTGCTGATGTATTCCTGACCTGGGCCACTACCTCCGCTGGCAGGAGGATATGTACCGGACGTGTTTGTAACTACCTTTATTAAAACATCGTTTGCTGCGTTTTCATCTCCTGCTAATAATGATGTAACTACAATAGAATAATCTCCCGGAGCAGAAAGATCAGCAGTATCATCAAAAGTAACTTCGATCTGTTCATCGGGATCGATTGTTTCTGTTACGTTTTTTGTGAAAGGACCAATTACTCCTGTTCCGTCATCAATTGTATATTGAATATCAAAGTTTGATTGTGCAACTGTTCCATTATTGAGAATACTAACAGTAACGGTTTCTGTTGATGATAAATTATTTCCTGTAATAGGAGACACCAATGACTGCACACCAATATCATTTGTATAAACGAATGCATTAGATATTTCATATTCGAAAACCATTTCATTGCCGGGAAAACAATCGATCATTCCAAGTAAAACTAATTTGCCGTTTCTATTTATGAATGAATAAAGACCGCTGGCTACAGAACTGGTCGAACCACCGGAAGGACCTGGAATATCGGTTGCTACATGAAGAATTTCAGTCCCAAAAGTTTGAGAGTTAATATCAAATTTGGAAATTTCCATATCTGAAGCGCCTGATTGTCGAAATAAAAACAAAGATGGATTTGCGGGATCTGTTATACTATCATAAGCTGTGCCGGAACAGCTCAAGGTAGCCCCGCCTGTCCAAAGATCCGGGATAATTTCGTTCCCATTCATATCTACCGCTGCGAGTTCATGCCAATACCCAACCCAGAATCCGCCGTTACCGTTATCGAGTCCGGGATCATATGCAATATGACCGATGGCTATAATACTTGGAGCTGATACAGGGATTGTATTGATCAATGTTTGATTTTCCAGGTCCAATACAAAAATACCATCCGACAAATTCCCTTTAGCTCCATAAAAATATGTGCCGTCATAAGTTAAACAATTACAAGTTGAAATCCCCTGGATTGCAAAGTCTTCTACAAATGTTCCATCCATTTCGAATTTTCGAAACAATTCAGTACTGAAAGAAGATGTGTAAATAAAATTACCATCAGTCGCTATACCGCTTTGTGAAGATGCAGGTGTTTCAAAATATAGTAAAATATCCCACATTTCCCTAACTGTTTCGGGATAACTTGCTTGGCTATTAAAGCTGCTTTGACATTGATTTGAATTTACTTCAGCATTTCTGTCTGTAGCAAAAGCAAAACTACTTAGCATTATAATTGTTAAAAAAATAATTACTACTTTGTTCATGATTCCTCCTGATTTTTTTTTATTTTCGTATTTTTTATAAACTCATCTAAGGTAACTGCTTTTTCCCAGTAGATATCAAATAATTCAATGAGAGCATCGGTAAGATCGGAGTGTTCCACAATCATCGAGGTTAATTTGAATTTAGATGTTCCGCTGTTGCGTAAAGAGATCATTACAGTATTATTATCAGAGATGAGCATTTTCATGGGAAGGTGGTCACAAACTCTGATTTCTTCACCAATATCACTGTAATATTGCAATGACTCAATGAATTTATTCTGATCGTCTTTTTCAATTTCATATAATGCTTTACTGATCGCACCTTTGTTCAAACTTTCCAATATAGGAGCACTATCTTTTTTTATTGATTCAAGTTCCAGCGTTACAGCATAAGGTCCCTTATTGAATGTTCTTACGATATTTTTAGCATTATTTCCAAGTTCATGAAACTTCTTGATCATGCTGGGTTTGGACGTGAGAACTGAAATGTAATCTAAAGGAGAAGAAGTATCTTCACTAGTATGATAATGTTTCTCTAAATTAATGCCGGTTTGGATCATCTTTTGTTCCATCAATGCTGCGTCTTTTTTCTGAATCTCAATCAAATTCTGCAGGGCAACTTCAGGGTGAACAGCGTGATATTTTTTTACCGTTCCTGCAACAAATGTGCAAAATCCCTTCTGCATTAATTGATTTAATATGTCATAAATTCTACCTCGCGATATCCCACTGATTTTTGTCAACTCAGATGCACTTAAGGTATTTCGTTGGAGTAAAATGCTATAGGTTTGCGCTTCATATTTATTAAATCCAATGTTATATAGTTGGTCGATAACTTCACTCATTTTCCCTCCATATTTTATTCAAGTCTCACATTGAGTTCAATTAAAATAATGAAATAATAGTGTCAAGAATAAAGTTGCAACTTTATAGTTTCAAATTATTAGAATAAATAAAAAAAACCATCCAGCAACTGTAGGACGGGGCTTTCATTAGTAAACCATAGATTATTTCATCAAGGCTTGTCTCCCATTTTCTCAGGGGATCTTTTTCTTAGTTAGAACGAACTTGTTGGCAAAGACAAGTTTTACTGAAACAAGTTCGGGAAGGAATGAAAAAAATGCCCTGATCGAAACCAGGGCATCGTATTATCCAACAAACAAGCTACTATTTCATAAGTATCATTTTCTTTGTGGCGGTATAATTATTAGATCTCATCTTGTAGAAATATATACCACTTGAAATTGGTTTATTACTGTTATCTTTACCATTCCAGACAATATCATGATAAGCTGCATCAAGCTGCTCATTTACAAGTGTTTTAACTAACTGACCTTTCATGTTGTAAATGTTGACCGAAACATGACCCGCTTCTTTGGTTGAGAAGCTGATAGTTGTTGTCGGATTGAACGGATTAGGATAGTTGCCTGTAAGTTCTGTCTTCACAGGAACAATAATCTCATCAACATTGGTCTGAACATGTTCTATAATAGCATCTGCTGATAGAGAAGATTGATAATCACCACTATAGACAGCCCTGACATTGTAGGAATAAGTTCCGTTCGGCACTTCAAGATCAATATATAAAGTTTCCATTATATCATCTGCGATCATGATCAGGTTACGATATACCTTATAATGAGAAAACGATCTATCGGTAGGTTCATCCCAGGTTAAAAGAATATTTGCATATTGAGTTACAGCTTCCGGATTTTGAGGTACTGGATAAGCAAAAGTTACAGTTTCAATATTGGAAGGATCTGATTCTCCAACG
>DAOUTP010000368.1 GCA_030626645.1 Candidatus Cloacimonadota bacterium | reverse complement strand
TCATCAGTTTAGCATCAAGAGCTAATAATATTGGAATTACATCGGCAGTTGGAGATCCGTTGGCAATATTACCGCCAATTGTGGCAGAAGTTTGAATAAGTGGCGATGCGAAATTCTGTAGCGAGTTATGTATGAACGGAAGATATTTCTTAATGATCCTTGATTCGATGATATCCTTGAAGCTGGTTGTTGAACCTATTAAGATCGAATTATTATCTTCTTCTATACCTGAAAGTTCTTGGATATGATTAATGTAAATAATATTTGGCTTTCGTATGATTCCATTATTTATTTGTACGTTTATATCTGTTCCGCCTGCTAATAAATATTTATTTCCCATATTTTCTAATGTATCATAAAGATTTTCTATATCTTTTGGTTTAATAAATTTCATAATAATTCCCTATTCTTTTCATTAGTTAAGAATGTTGCAATTTTTATTCCCAATGAAAATCTAATTTGCTCTCTCACAAGCCAGCATTACCGATTCAAAAATTTTCTTATAACCTGTACATCTGCAGATATTTCCCGATAGAGCTTTTTTTATTTTGTTAAGATCTTTTTCTCCATCAGTTTTTACATAATGGTAGGAACTTACAAAAAATCCGGGAAAACAGAAACCACATTGTACTGCGTTTGTTTCATCAAAACAATCAATAATAAGTTTACCCAATTCAGTTTGGGAAATTCCTTCCACAGTCTCGATCTCTTTACCTTCAGCATGGATCGCATTAAGGATACAGCTTGTAACTGGTTTGCCATCCAATAGAATTGTGCAAGCTCCGCATTCACCTTCACCACAGGCTTCCTTTGTTCCCAAAAGATTGAAATCTTCACGTAAAACATCTAATAATCGCTTCATCGGGTCAGTTTCGACCGATACATGTTTCTTATTTAAAATAAAATCTATTTTCATAATTTCCTCTTCTGCCACCAAATCACTAAAACACTAAGATGTTCTTTTTTTCTTTGTGCCTTTGTGTCTCTGTGGCTACTTTTTCATAGCTTTGAATAATCTTTCGGGGATTAGTGGGTATTCATCAATAAATATTCCGGTAGCATTATGGAATGCATTTCTCACAGAAGGTGCAGGAAAATCCATTGGTATCTCACCTAATCCTTTAGCAATCTCACTATCAGTATGAATGAATTCAATATCCATTTCAGGAAGATCAAGAGTTGTAGGCAAAGCATAATCTGTGAAGCCATGCATTCGCCCAAAGCCAGGTTTGTAAAAGAATTCACTTGTTCCGTAAGCCAATCCCTGCAATATTCCACCTTCAGCTTGTCCCATTGCGATCTTGTAATTTACGATTCTCCCAACATCCATCACGTTCCAGCTTTTCTTTAATTCTATTTTGTATGTATCTGCACGGAACATTATTTCGGTTGCACAGGCTGCCCATGAATAATCTTTGTAGGCTATTCCTACATTCGTATCTTCATCAAAAATAACAGATTTATCAGGAACGAAATTCTTGCGGAATTCCTGCGGGAATTCTTCCTGATGTGTTCTTACATAATCTTCCAAACTTTCAAATCCCAGTTCATCTTTAAGTTGAAAGGCAAATTTTCTTAATAGATTCCCAATAATGTAAATAGTTCGGGAAGCTACTGTTGGTCCGCTATTGGGAGTCTTGCTTGTATTAGGAAGCTGCACCCAGCATTTTTCACGTGGGTGTCCGATAGCCTCGAAGAACATCTGAGCTAATGTTGTATGTGCGCCTTGCCCCATATCTGTATTTGCAACAAATATTTTTACATTTGCATCTTTATCAATGGTTACTTTTACTTCCGAATTAAGAATTTTTTCACCATTTCCGGTATAGCC
>DAOUTP010000174.1 GCA_030626645.1 Candidatus Cloacimonadota bacterium | reverse complement strand
TTGTAGTGTTAAATCTTTTATTCTCTGAGCTAACTCAGACGATAATTGTTTTTGTTCAACTCTCCATTGCCAATTTCCATCTGGAATACCCGGCATATTCATTCTAGCAGTATTATCCAGACATAAAAAATCCTGCATTGGAGCTATAGCAATATTGGCTATGGATTTCCACGCCAATTCTATCATATCCCAACAAATATCTATTTCTTCTTTCTGCATATAAGTTTTTATAAACTCTTTTCTTTTCACCGGACTATTATTAAACCACCCTAACGTCGTATCATTGTCATGAGTACCAGTATAGACAACACATTTCTTTATATATTTATGAGGAAGATAATTATTTTCCATATTGGAATCAAAGGCAAATTGGAGTATTTTCATTCCCGGGAAATCAAATTTATCGCGAAGGTCTTCAACATCCCTTGTAATAATTCCGAGATCTTCAGCAATTATCGGAATCTCTCCTAATTCATTTCTTACTGCCTCGAATAATTTTTCTCCCGGTGCTTTTTCCCATTCTCCTTTTATCGCTGTTTTCTCTTCAACGGGAACTGCCCAATAAGCTTCAAATCCGCGAAAATGATCCACGCGTAAAATATCAACCTGCTTTTGCATTGATTTGAATCTTCTGATCCACCAACTAAAATTTTGCTCTTCCAGAACCTTCCAATCATAAAGTGGATTTCCCCATAATTGTCCGGTCTTGCTAAAATAATCAGGCGGAACACCAGCAACTTTAGTTGGAACATTATTCTCATCAAATTGGAAAATTTCGGGATTTGCCCATGTATCAGAACTATCAGCAGAAACAAATATTGGGATATCTCCAATTATTTTAATACCTTTATCATTTGTATATTCCTTTAGTTTTGCCCATTGTCCAAAGAAAATAAACTGGCAAAATTTATAGTAATTGATCTGTTTGTTAAGAAGTTCACAATAATAATCAACAGCTTCTTGCTGATGAAGTTTAATCTCTTCATCCCACTCGTTCCAAGCCTTCCCTTTAAAATACTCTTTCAGTGACATAAAAAGTGCATAATCATCAAGCCACCAGCATTCTTCCTCATTGAACTTCTTAAACTTGGTTTCGCCAAGATCAAAATTATTAAAAGCTCTCTTTAGTTTCTGTTCTTTGAATTTTCTAATCTTATCGTAATCTACTTTTGTTTCGTTAAATTGAAGATCGTTAACTAAATCTTCCAAAGAAAGTAATTTTTCCTCAACCAAGGCATCCAGATCGATGAAAAGAGGATTTCCAGCGAAAGCGGAAAAGGTTTGATAGGGAGAATCCCCATAACCTGTAGGACCGGTTGGTAATATCTGCCATAATTTTTGTTCAGCTTCATATAAAAAATCTACAAAATGATAGGCTGCTTTTCCCAAATCTCCAATACCATATTTACTAGGAAGTGCTGTAATATGTAATAGAATTCCTCCTGTTCTTTCGAAATTCATTTACTTCCCATCTCGTTTTTCTTTGATCAATTTATCATAAATTTGCATATATTTTCCAGCTGTATTCTTTAAATTAAATTGCCTTTTAGATTCGCTCATAATTCTCTGCATCTGCTTAATACGGGGTGTTAGCGGTAATTTATAGAATTTCAATGCTTCTTTAATTCCAAATTCCAATCCGGCTTTATCAGCAATTTTAAAGACAAAACCATTCCCAATATTATTCTCAACATCCAATTGAGTGATCGTGTCTTTTAACCCGCCGGTGGAACGAACTATCGGTAATGTTCCAAAGCGAAGTACTTCCATTTGAGGTAGTCCACAAGGCTCATACCTGGAAGGCATTAAAATGAAATCAGCACCTGCTTTTCCCAGATTACTAAGCTTTTCATCAAAATTAACAAAACGAATTTGATGATGCTTTTTCTGTAGTTTTTTCAGCTTATCTTCCAGTTTGGTATCACCATTTGCCACAAAAGCAACCTGCATTTGATATTTTAAAAAGAACTCTTCCAAATTATTAATAAGAAGTTCGGGAGCTTTTTGATAATAAAGACGATTAGGCCAGAAGAAAAGTGGAATCTCCGGTTCAATTGGCAAACCCATTTCTTGTTGGAAACGTTCCTTATTCAAAGCCTTATTCTCTTTCATCGTAAACTTGTTATAATTTATTATCCCGGGTAAAAGCTTTGGATTTACAGTATCGTTAGGAGCATTTAAAATCCCACTCGCTCTACCTTCTTCGTATTTATTCTTGATCACTTCATAAAGTGGTGCCGATACAATATCAGGAAATATATTATGATACAACTCTTCCAAAAATGTTTCACTAACCGTATTAAAATGATCAGCAGCAAAAACAGCACTTGCTGTAAAATCTACCTTGTTAGTTTTAAAATGTTTTTCCCAATTTTCTTCCATATTATCAGGAAACTCTTCAAAATATAACCATTTGACAAAATCCATCGGTCGGATTCCGCTTAATTCGATGTTCATCATTGTTTGTTTCTCAGTAAAAATATTATGAAGTGTAAATAGAGATTTTATCCCTTTTGATCTTGCTGCGGCTGGGATCAAACCGGTCATCCAATCATTACAATGAACAATATCAGGTTGGATGTAATCGAGCAAAAGATTGATTACATGACGTTGATATGCCAACGATCTTCTGGCAGGACTGTGTATTGTGCCGTCATCATAAGGAGCGTTCAAATAAGAAAAAGCACTATCATTAACAAGATGAATCCCCTTCCCGCTTAGAACAACAGCTAATCTATCGATCTGTTGATTTGTTATCGCTGCAACCTGTTTAATTTTACTGTCATATTTTGGTAGAACAATATGCAATTCATAATCCTTACTTTCATTCAGATTTCGAATTAGGCTAGCAGAAATATCTCCCAGTCCACCACCTTTGGCAGAGACAAGATTAGCAGCATTCCCCATACCTTCAGGAAGCTCGGTAACTTCAGGTGTACAAATAAGTATTTTAGGTTTATCGGATGTCTTTACAATCTTTGTATATTCGGTGGAGATATCTTTTTGCATCTGTTCATTAGCATCGGAACCAGCATTTTTTACCATCTAAACCTCCAAGATATTTTCAATTAATTTCTCTACCTGATAATCTGATATTTCTATTGCTTTTCGAATTTTTTCAATAAACTTTTTGAAACTTATCTGCTTGGATTTTTTATCACCAAGTGAAATTAAATTCACAATTTCCAGAGTATCGATCAACTTTTCAAATGCTTCCTGATTGAACCAAAGTTTATTATCATATTCATTGATCTTAATGTAATTTGTTACTTCAGGAGATTTCAAGATGTTTTCAAATTCAACATTAATTGATTTCTCTAAATTCCACAAATTCTGGAATTGGATACCAATTTTAAGTAATTCTATATTGATATTATTTTTAGAATTCGATTTAATTTCATCACCGAAAAATAACGTATCCAACCATTTAGCACTAATCAATTCATAAGCTTCAGTAGATTTTATTTTACCAAGGTGCCGCATTAAAATCCAAGAAATTAAATATAGTTTTTTATCATTTGTTAATTTGAAATCAGCTTGATGCTTATAATAAAAAGATAGATCATTTGAAATTAATTTTGATATTTCAGTGATCTTGGTTTCTGAATTTATCCATTTTTTCAGGACTGTTAGAAAATCTTCTATCCGGCTTAATAATTCCAATCTGAATTCTGTAAACTCCTGCAATGTTGTTATTTGCAATAACTGGGACAGAACATTCCAATCGTAATAAGTGTTAAAACTTTCCAGAAGTGGAAGTAATTCAAGTCGTTTTAAAGAATGCTGAATGTTCCCTGTTCCACCACCTTGAAGATATTTCGCAAGTTTGGAATAGTGCTTCCCGTTATCTTCTTTTACTTCATAAATATTTAGAAAGACTGCATATTTAAAAGCTCCTAAGTCTTGGAATAATCCCTTTTGGTGGATTTCTTTGGAATTACGTATAAATTCAAGTCCAGAAATCTCATCTTTGAAAATTACAAAATATTCAGGATCATTTTGCAAATTCCAAGCAGAACCCAGATTTTTTTTGATCCAAATTGTTTCTTCATTTTTTAGGGTTGGAATATTTGCTTTGGTTATCCAACCGGAAGTTTGCTGATATTTGTTATTGTAAATCACCAATGAATGTTGATCTTCAAATTTATTTGTGTAAGCAAACACATTCTCATTAAGATTATTATCCTCTGTAATAAAATCAAACAGAACAAAATTTTCTACTTCAGAGAAGATGTACCTTTTATTAAGCAGCGGGAAGATTTCACGATTGTGCCTTTCGATCAGATGTTCGTCTTCAT
>DAOUTP010000079.1 GCA_030626645.1 Candidatus Cloacimonadota bacterium | reverse complement strand
TAAGGAAATATATAAACTTTTAGTAATTGGAGGATGTGATGAAAAAGAGTAAAGTTGGCTATTTAATAATAGCAAGTGCGATTATCTGGGGAGCAGTGATGATAGGAACAGCACTTATTCTAAAGGGATCACCTTATAAAGAAGAAGTAACCAGAATTATATTGTACGGAGTTATTTTTCATTTCTTGTTTATCTGGGCTCCATTGGGAACGTTTTTCAAAAACAAAAAACAAGATAAGGGAACTGATAAAGCAGACGAATAAGATTATTTTCATTAATTTTCCTATACAATTCTAAACTGCGAAGAGAATAAAAAGGATTGATTTCTGTGTCAAGAGGAAGGAGAAAGGATGAATTGAAGTTAGGAATTAATAAAAACGGTCGGAGTTAACTTTCTCGGACCGTTCTAAATTTCCACGATGTTTAGCATTTTCATAAGCTATGATCTCAGATAACTTTTTTCTTTTTTTTCTTCATTCCATTTTCGAATTAAGTTTGTAGTTTTCATTTTTCCCTCCTTTTTTTATTCACTCATTATATATGTACAAATTGCATTTGTCGTTCCAGTCAGAGTCATTAAAGATAACTATCTTGTTTACAAAACATTAGGGTAATATTGATGATAGTAGAATTATAATATTTGTATCAAAATGATAAAGATAATTTGATGAAGATTATCAAAAAGATAATGTGGCGCGGGTTGCGACTTATTCTAAACTTTAATTTGACAACAGTTTACTTATAACAAATAAATGCAAATGCGATTGGAAATCATAAACAAAGGGGGAAGTTTATGTTCTTAAAAATTGCTGCAAAAAATTTATTATTAGCGGTGTTATGTTTTTCTGTCAGTAGTTGTCTTACCACCGAGTTCAAACAGTATTTTTTCAAGATCAATGCAGATGGCTCGGGTTCGGGAACTATCAAATTTATTAATATCGTTTCCGAAGAAGATGAAGGGCAGAATGTTTCCACCACAGATTTTGACCAATTAGTGAACAGCTACCTGAATGGCACTACTTTCGAAGACGCAAATCCGGATTTCAATGTTATAAGCAAGGAGTTGTATGAAGAAAATGGTGTATTGAATGGTCAGGTGGAATTCACTTTCGATGATTTTCAAGATTTCGGATTTTATCATTACCAGCGGTCAGAACATGCACCAATTATGTTCTACATGGGATCACTTTCGGAAAGACTGCTGGAGACTGATGGTGAATATGTGGGTGGAGATGAAGATAATGAAATCCCGATGCTCGTCTGGTCACCAAGCACAACAGAATTCACCTTTAAAACCAGTGTTAAAGATGAGATGAGTAATGTTCACCCACTGCTGGATCTATACAACAGTTGGAATGAAACAAATAAGTAATATACGGTAAATATTTAAGCCCACTTCACAGTGGGCTTTTTATTTTCTTAATCTATGCAGAAACCAAGTAAAGAAATCTATTAATAGCTTGTCTTCTTTTCAAATTCAAAATTTTCTTTATTAAATAGTTTTAAACAGGCATCCACAATATGCGCGTCATAGAGTTTTCCTTTCTTTTGTACCAGCTCATCCAATGCTTTTTGAATTCCCAGAGCAGCTCTGTACGGTCGGTGGGAAGACATGGCTTCCACAACATCTGCCACGTAAATAACTCTTGATTCCAACATGATATCATCACCAATGAGACCATTTGGATAACCGGAACCATCCAGACGTTCATGATGCTGCAAAACAGCTTTTGCAACAGGCCACGGAAAATCGATCTCTTTTAAAATATCATAACCTGCCTGAGGATGGTTCTGCATTAACTCTAGTTCATACTGATTAATACTACCTGGTTTACTAAGAATTTCTACGGGAATATTTATCTTTCCAATATCGTGTATCATAGCAGCTATGCGGATGCAATCAATTTCATTTTTAGACAATTTCATTTTCTCGGCAATTGCAACTGCCAACTGGGTAACACGTCTTTGATGTCCGGCAGTATAAGGATCCCTGTATTCGATGGCAGAGACAAGTCCGGTTACAGTATCGTTAAGCAATTTGTTCAATTTTACATTTGTAGAGAGCAGTTCTTTTTCTACTTTTTCCCTGAATTCTATCTCTTTGATCAGACCTCTATTCGTTTTAACAAGTTCCGTCGTTTGTTCACTGATCCGTTCTTCTAATTTTTCGTTCAATTCAGTCATCTCATTCTGATTGCTTTCTAAAATTGTAGCAATATAGAAATCGCGACGAGAATAGAATTCGATGCTGTATGCTGCGAACATACCCACAATATTTGTGCTCAGAAAAATGAAGTTGTTTTTTGAGATTATTGCAAGTGGAGTTTCTATAATAAATATTGCCGTGATCTCATAGAGAAGTAATATAATGATTCCCGTAAGAGTTGATGATATGAAGCGGATACCGATGAATGTATACACAAAAACAAATGTAACCATTAGAATTGCATAATAGGCAAAATCAACCGGCTTGGGGGTAATAATGGTCATGAGTAAGATTCCGATACTGAACAGGATCATCGTGAAAGACATTGTTACATCCCTGAATTTATCAAAATCATTTGAATAAGAAGTTACAAGAACCAGCAATCCGATCGGAACAATTACAGAAAATCTGATAAGCCACATCATATTTCGTATCTCTGAAACAAGATGCATATCCAATAACCCGAAAAAACCGTAGAGTAAAACCGCCAGGAAGAATGATATCCGAACCTGATAGATAGATTTTTTATAGTAATCATTAATGAAGTTATGCTCAAGATCGCTATTAAACTTTAATGTAAATATATTCAGATTCATGTCTTTAAAGCTTGGAAGCCTGTTTTTGATATTTACCATAATATTAATCCTTTACCATTAATTCCTTGTAATTATAAGAATCAGATTTAATTGTTAAAAAATCATCTTTGCCTGTCAAGAACAATAAATAATGTATAGTATTTATTGGTACTATATTAATTAATATTTCTTAGGTATTTACTTCTACCTTTTTAATAATATTATTGACTACAATCATACTAATAAGTAAGTAGGTTATAAATAATATGTATTTAAAATGATTGGAGAGGTTCATGGAACAAGAAAAAATTTCCGAACTCCGTATAAAACGCGAGGAAGCAAAACTCGGTGGTGGAGAAAAACGTATCGAAGCACAGCATTCCAAAGGAAAACTGACTGCTCGTGAAAGGATCAAACTACTGGTTGATGAGGACAGCTTTGAAGAATTTGATATGTTCGTTGAGCATAATTGTACAGATTTTGAAATGGATAAAAAGCCTAAGATCATGGGTGATGGAGTGGTTACGGGTTGTGCAACCATTGCTGGAAAAATAGTATATGTTTATGCACAGGATTTCACAGTTACCGGAGGTTCACTTTCTAAAACCCATGCAGATAAGATCTGTAAAATTATGGATATGGCAATGAAGGTTGGTGCACCTGTTATTGGCTTGAATGATAGTGGTGGTGCGCGAGTTCAGGAAGGTGTCGATGCTCTGGCAGGTTATGCAGAAATATTCCTGCGTAATGTAAAAGCTTCTGGTGTAATACCGCAGATCACTGCAATTATGGGACCTTGCGCCGGTGGTGCAGTTTACTCTCCCGCTATTACCGATTTCATCTTCATGAATAAACAAACCAGCTACATGTTCGTAACCGGACCTAAAGTTGTTAAAACTGTTCTGAATGAAGATGTAACAACCGAGCAACTGGGCGGAGCGATGATGCACGTTACAAAGAGTGGTGTTGCTCATTACGTTAGTGATAATGAGGAAGAAACCTTGATTCTGATTAAAAAACTTATTGGCTATCTTCCTTCTAATAATATGGAAACTCCTCCCTATGTTGCACCCGATGATTCTATTGATAGATACTGCGAGGATCTCAATGTTATAATACCTGAAAATGCACACAAACCATACAATATATTAGATGTAATTAACAGCATTGTAGATGGTGGTGATTTTTTAGAAACTTCCAGAAATTATGCCCAGAATATTGTAGTTGGATTTGCCAGAATGAACGGTCACAGTGTAGGTATAATTGCTAATCAACCAAAAGTTCTTGCCGGAGTACTGGATATTAATGCTTCTGTAAAAGCTGCGCGTTTCATCCGTTTTTGTGATGCTTTCAATATTCCTCTTGTTGTATTGGAAGATGTTCCCGGCTTTCTTCCCGGCAGTAATCAAGAGCAAAATGGAATAATCCGTCATGGTGCAAAACTTCTTTACGCCTTTGCCGAAGCTACAGTTCCCAAGATAACAGTTATCATCCGTAAAGCGTATGGTGGAGCCTATATCGTGATGAACTCAAGCAGCATGGGAGCTGACATTGTTTATGCCTGGCCTTCGGCGGAGATTGCTGTGATGGGTCCCAAAGGTGCTGTAGAAATCGTATTTCGCAAAGAAGTTAATGAGGCTGATGATCCGGTAAAAGCAGCAAATGAGAAAGAAGAAGAATATAGAAATAAATTTGCAAATCCGTATATTGCCGCAAAAAAAGGTTATATAGATGACATTATAGAACCGGCTCAAACACGTTTCCGCATAATTCGTGCCTTGGAAATGCTGGCAACAAAACGAGTTTCTAACCCTCCTAAAAAGCACGGAAATATCCCACTTTAGGAAATGGTTATGAAAAAAGTAATATTTCTTTTTATCATTTTTTTCACTGTAACCTGTTTTGCCAAGGAGCAGAAATTCAATTTTGCTCCAAGTACAACACTACTGGAAATTTCCGAGCGGACAGATGTTCCTGTAAAAAAAATTACGCAATACCTCAAGCTTGATGATCAAACAAAGTTTAATGATACTATGCAGAAACTGAGAATTTCCAATGAAGATCTGGAAAAAGCAATTGCTGAGTATCACGTAAATAAAAATCCATTTTATACTAGTATTGTATTAATAGGAATGAGTATTGTCTTTGTCAGTCTTCTTCTTGTTGGTTTGATAATAAATTCATTACAACATATTGGTGAACCTAAGAAAATAAAAAAAACTTCAGTTCAAACTTCGTCGGGAAAAGTTTCTGCTCCAAAAGAATATATTAGTAGTAATGGAGTAGTTGCGGCTATCACAGCAATGTTCCTGCATGATGCTGAAGAGAAAGACAAGATCAACCTGACATGGAAGAGACAATCGATAAGTATGTGGAAAGCTGCCGGCATGGTAGAGAATAGAGTTTTTGAAGATAGAAGAGGTAATTGATGAAGACATATAAAATGAAAATAAACGGTGAAAAATACGATGCCCAAATCAAAAAATATATGAGTGATCTCGTTATTGTTGAAATAAATGGCATTGATTATGAGATCGAACTGGATAGAGAAAAACCGGTAAAGTCGGGAATAGTGCTTTCACAGAAAACACAACCGGCACTTAATGTGGTGAAAACACCTTCAAAACCTGTTGCTGCTGCTCCGGGATCTGTTCTTGCACCTATTCCTGGTTTGGTTCTGCGTCTACTTGTTAAAGAGGGTGATAACGTGAATGAGGGTGATCCTGTGTTAATATTGGAAGCTATGAAAATGGAATCTGAGATCGCTTCTACCGCTACCGGTATAATTAAGAAGATCAGCGTAAAAGAGGGTACATCAGTACAAGAAGGTGAAATCTTAATAGAAGTTGGAGCTTAAGGTAATGGCAGAATTAATTAATTTTTTTAACACAACCGGTTTAGCTCAAATTCAGCTTCCATACCTTATCATGATGGTTGTTGGTGGAGTGTTCATCTATCTTGGAATTGCCAAAGATTACGAACCGCTTCTACTTGTACCAATTGGATTTGGTGTAATTTTGGGAAACCTGCCCGGAACTGCAGCATATGGTGTCTATGCTGATGGATCAGTAATGAACCAATTGTATGAAGGTGTTAAGTTTGGGCTTTATCCTCCGCTTATTTTTCTAGGGATTGGAGCAATGACCGATTTTTCTACTCTTATTGCAAATCCAAAATTAATTCTTCTTGGTGCTGCTGCTCAATTTGGAATATTCGCAACCTTTATCGGTTCTCTTCTTTTAGGCTTCAATGTGATGGAATCCGGAGCGATCGGTATTATCGGTGGAGCTGACGGACCAACTTCAATATTCCTATCTACTAAACTTGCTCCACATCTTTTAGGCCCTATTGCGATTGCAGCCTATTCCTACATGGCACTTGTTCCTGTAATTCAACCGCCAATTATAAAATTGCTTACTTCCAAAAAAGAACGCCTTATCCACATGAAAACTCCACGACTTGTAACTAAACGTGAAAAGATATTATTCCCAATTGTTGCTGCTCTTGTTACAATTCTAATTGCTCCGGGTGCATCATCACTACTTGGAATGCTCTTCTTTGGAAATCTACTAAAAGAGAGCGGTGTTACTGAGCGTTTGGCAAGGACAGCTTCAAATTCTCTTATTGATATTATTACCATACTTCTTGGGCTTTGTGTTGGAGCTTCCACTCAGGCTGTAAGAATTGTGGATGGTGTGAATATGGGATTTCTCACTTCAAGTTCCATCAAGATATTTGCTTTGGGAGCTTTTTCATTTATGATAGCCACAGCTACCGGAGTTTTATTTGCAAAATTGATGAATGTGTTCCTCAAAGAAAAGTTGAATCCGATGATAGGTGCATCCGGTGTAAGTGCTGTTCCTGATAGTGCACGTGTAGTTCACATGATGGGACAAAAATATGATCGCAGTAACTTCTTATTGATGCATGCTATGGCACCAAATGTTGCCGGGGTTATAGGTTCTGCAGTTGCTGCTGGTGTTCTTCTGGGGATTTTAGGGAATTAGTTTTTTTCAACACAGAGACACTAAGACACAGAGAACACAAAGAGTTGAGATAGATTTGTAGGGGCAGATCGGCGATCTGCCTTTTTGATTTTACGGTCAATTCAGGGAATTAACCCTACAGATTTCGACTCGTAAGTTTACGACGAGTCGATGTTATATTATATCGAGTCGTCGTTCTTTACGACTCGATAAAGAATATTATTTTATCTTTTGACAAAACGCAACTCATATTCTTCCTCGAATCTGATAAAATATTTGGAGAATGTTCATGAATAAAGTACTTTTTATTTTCATATTATTGGGGGCACTGATGACATTAAATGCTGATACTGGTTATAAACTTCCTGCTGATGAGATCGTTAAAATTTATGATACGCCCAGAAATCCACACATTCAATTTATTCAGTTTGAATATTTCGGTTTAGAAATGAGTTATCAATTACATCAAACGCTTGAGCAACTTGCCGAACCATCCTTAAAACTGGCAGGAGAAAACTTTAGTAAAAGATTAAATGCACATATGAAAAATTATCCCACCACCAAAATCAATATTATTGATCTGAAAGACAAAGCACGAATTCCTATTCAATTACCAAAAGATGCAAAAATAAGGAACATTGTAATTTCAAATAATAATAAAAAAGCTGCTTTGCTGAATGAAATAGAAAATGGTGTTCAGCTCATTATTGCTAATCTGAATAATGGAGAATGTAAAGTTTATTCTAACCATCTAATTAATGATATTCTGGAAGATGGAATAATTTGCTGGTTGAATGATAATGAGAATATTTTGCTGAAGATAATTCCTGAAGCTCGAGGGAATGAACCTGTCAAACCTGATGTACCGGAATCTCCGGTTATCGATGAAACGTATGGCAAGAAAAGCATTACTCGAACTTATCAAAATCTACTAAGGGATAAACATGATGAAGCTCTTTTCGATCATTATTTTACTTCACAAATAATTTTACTAAATACAGAAAATGGGGAGATAAAAAAGACC
>DAOUTP010000088.1 GCA_030626645.1 Candidatus Cloacimonadota bacterium | reverse complement strand
CTTTTCCGTGTACTATACGTATCAGGGGAAGTCCGCTTACAACTGCGTCATCAATGAAAGTCTCAATTTTCGGCAAAGCCTCTTCAAATCTATATCCAAGTATCTTCAATTCAAATTTTACATCATGCTTTGGAACGCTGATATGTTTCTTTGTATTCGATCTTTTTGCTTTTTTTTCTGTAATTAGATAGATTCGTTCTGAAGTTGTATTTAGGAAAATCCCATCCATATCAACCTTGATATTCTTCCCTGAGATCTCGGTAATTTCACCTTCCATCTCCATCTCTTTAAGCCAAACCTTCATTCCGATCTTTGGTTCACTAACTGATTCACGTGAAATTTCCGAAAGCTTTTCTTCTTCCTCACTTAGATTTTGATTAAGCTGTGTTACTTTTTTCAATGATCTCATCAATTTATCTTTTTTCTCTTTTTTATCAGATTGTTTTATCTCCTTAATTTCCAGGTTCAGTTCTTTCTGCATAGAAGTAAGGAATTCACGGGCATCCCGCAAAGATTTCTTTTTTATCTCTTTTTTGTCTTTTTCTAAAACTTCGATTTGAGTCTGATGTTCGGAGATCTTCTGATTTAAAAGTGCCGTTTTTAATTCAAACTGATACAACTGACGTGAAAGAGAATTTTTCTCTTCGGACATTTTCTTGATCAATTCAGTTAATTCCACATTCTGTTTACCGGTTAAATTTTTTGCTCTTTCAATAAGTTCTTTTTGTAATCCAAGTCTGGATGCAACTTCAATGGCAAAACTGTTTCCGGGTAAACCCAGTTTGAATTGATAGGTTGGTTTGTGTTTGTCAGGATCAAATTGCATTGCTGCATTAATGCATTTTTCATGTTTCTCTGCAAAAACCTTAAGTGATGTATAATGAGTGCTGATCACACCCACTGCACCATTTTCTGCCAAGTTTTCTAAAATTGCCTGAGCTAAAGCTGAACCCTGTTCAGGATCTGTTGCAGCACCGATCTCATCAATCAGAACCAGTATTTTTGAGTTAGTATTTTCTGTCATTTCTCTGATGTTCTTAATGTGAGAGGAGAATGTACTCAAGGCATTTTCAAGTGATTGGCTATCTCCGATATCAGCGAAAACAGAATCAAATGAACCGATAATGCTGGAAGGATCTGCCGGGATTGGTAAACCTGATTTTGCCATTAATGTAAGCAATCCCACAGTTTTTAGTGTTACTGTTTTTCCACCGGTATTTGGACCTGAGACCAGCAACAGATTATAATCATATCCAAGCTCCAGATCAAATGGGATCACATCTTCAAATTCTTCAAAAGTAAGTATAAGAAGTGGATGTCTGGCATTCTTCAATTTAATTTGAGACTTCTCTGAAAGTACTGGTTTTTCTGCTCTAAGTTTGTTTGCAAATCTGGCGGAGGCAAAGAAGAAATCCAATTCCTGAAGATATATTATTTCTTTCAATAATTCACTTTTATGATCAAGGATCATTGCTGTATATTCTTTAAATATTCGGAAGATCTCCTGTTTTTCTTCACTGGATACAAGCTCAAGATCATTATTCAATCCAACTATCTCTTGAGGCTCCATATAAATTGAAGACTTGCTGGAAGACCGTCCATGAACGATTCCATGAACAAATGGGGATGCACCCTCTTTTATTGGAATTACATATCTGCCATCACGCTGAGTAACAATATTATCGTGCATGAACTTACTGGCAGAAAGCGATTCAACTTTTTTATTAAGTGTGGAAACCAGGTTTTTTCTAACTTGCTTCTTCTTTCTGCGGATCGAGGCAAGAGCAGATGATGCATTATCCTTAACTTCACCGTCACTTTCAAATATCTGTTTAAACCTGATCTCAATATCTTCAAGAGGAATTATCCTGTTAACGAATTTTATATACTCAGGATGATCATTTATTTCTTCAGTGTTCTTTGATATCTGATTTGCGGTTGCAACATTAAAATATATTTGTTGAAATTCTTCAAAGTTATAAGTTTGATGTTTCTGTTTTTTAATGAGATCTTCAATATCGGAAATATGTTCGAAATTGTGTGATATGCCTTTTCTTAATAAAATTTGAATTTCTGAAGTAAGCTCAAGTTTTTGGTTAATATCTGTAATATTATGCATTGGCTGTAGATCTAATGCCATTCCACTTCCAAGTATAGAATGACATTCCTGTGCAAGGATATCTTTAATCTTATTATACTCAAGCTGCTTATGTGAATTCATTTAATCAGCTATCTTGTCATTGATAAGCTTCTCAATTTTTTCTGTGTTCTCATCAATATCCTTTCCTATGTTTTGCATTTTCTCTTTTAGTCCAGGATATTTCAATTCAATTTTGTCTGTAACATTGCGGATATTCACTGTTATTTTAGAAGATGATGTAAAATCACGTATATGTTCTTCGAAAGGCAACAGATTTAATAGCAACAGAATTATGGCAATTATCAGCGCTCCGTTAAATACACCAAAGAGTGCTCCCAATAATCTATCCAGCCATTTCAAATGAAGAAATTCGATAATCATCTTTAGAACTTCAATAGTCACTTTTGCAATTAATATTATTGCTAGTGCAATTAGAATGTAAGAAAATGCAATTGCAATAAATTCATTAAAGCCAAACCTTACAATAAGCACACCCTTAACTATATGCCCGGTTTTAGCAATCAGTATTACGATAATAAATAAACTAAAAAGACTAATAATACTATTGATAAAACCTTTCTTGAGTCCGAGAAATAATAGAACTACAAGAAAGATACTGAGGATAATATCCAGAATATTCATTTTCCATCCTTTGTTTTGATCAAACAGTTTTCAGATAAAAAAGGGGAGATAACCTATCTCCCCACAAAATAATATGAACTTTATTGATTATGAATCAGCTTTGCAATTCTCTTCTAACAATTGCACTTAAGGTTTTCCCATCTACGTTGCTGCCGAGTTTCTCTTTGAGATACTTCATTACAAATCCCATATCCTGCATCGACTCAGCATTAAGATGAGCAATTGCTTCGCTGACCTCTTTTTCTAATTCAGCTTCAGAGAGTTTTTCCGGTAAATAAACATTAATGATCTCAATCTCTCTATTCTCGATCTCTGCAAGTTCAGGACGTCCACCCTGTATATAAAGTTCAGCTGCCTGCTTTCGCTGCTTTACCTGAATATTGAATACAGAAATAATCTCTTCATCAGAAAGCTCTTTCTTTTTTTCCAGCTTTTTATATTGAACTGCAGATTTCAAAGCACGAAGAACTTGTAATTTGTCTTTGTCCTTCTCTTGCATTGCTTTTTTTAAATCAATATTAATTCGTGTGAGCATATCTTTATGAAAAACGTCTCTGTTTTCTAAGACGTTTCATAGCCTTTCTTACTTGTTCGTTCTTCTCTTTTTTGCGAACTACACTTGGCTTTTCATAATATTTATTCTTCTTAACGTCAGATAAAAGACCAGCTCTTTCGCAAGACTTTTTGAATCTTCTAAGGAGTACCTGAAAAGATTCACCACTTTTAGCAACAACTTTAGGCAAAGAAATCACCCCCCTTTTGTTTATGTGAAATTCAAAATTCTGAGTCTTACTTATCCTGTCAAGCCTAAATATATTCATATTAATAATTTAAATATGTAATTTAAGGATAGTATATATTATCTACTCTCTAAAGCTTTTTGGAAGTACATTTATCTTATTTAATTTATTGATTTCCAAAAAAAAGCTTGAATAAATATCAGAGATTTTAGTTATTGCACAAAATAAAAAAATACATGAAACATATTTGGAGGAAGTAGAATGTTAGAAGGACTTAGAAGGCACGCATCGTGGATAGTAATTGTGATCGCTGCTGTTTTTATTCTCTCAATGGCAATTGGTGGAATTAGCAGTATATTCATTAAAAAACCATTTGTGGGTAGCATTGCAGGTGAAAAGATCTACCCGAATGATTTTAGTGAATATTTACAAAATGCTTATGCAGGTTATGCACAGGAAAACCCCGACAAAGAAATTGATGAACAAACTGCAAAACAACTAAATGATCAAACATGGGATCAACTTATTCAACAGATACTATTTGATAAAGCAGTAAAAAAACGTCGGATTAAAATTACTGATGACGACGTTATTGATGGATTAAAAAATCCGCCAGAGGATATTACATCCATTCCTCAATTCCAGACTGATGAAAAATTTGACTATTCAAAATATGAAGCACTTCTTTTGGAAAATTCTGAGTTTGCTAACTGGCTGGAAAGCCGTATCAGGGGAACTCTTCCATATCAAAGACTCTATGATGATGTGAAATCAGAAGTTACCGTTACAATTGAAGAAGTTGAACAACAGTACATCGATGACAATAACCTTGCTGATGCAGATGTAATATTCTTTAATCCGAACAAGATCACTGAAGTTGAAGTTACGGACGAAGATCTGCAAACATATTACGAAGAGAACAAAGAAGATTATAAAAAAGATCCTGCAAGGAAACTTAAATATGTAGGTATTAATCTTGAACCAAGTGAAGCTGATAAAAAAATTGTGAAAACAAAAGTTGATTCAATATACAATCTTGCAATTAGTGGTGAAGATTTTGCTGAACTTGCCAGAAATTATTCCGAAGGTCCTTCCGCACCTCAAGGTGGAGATCTTGGTTATTTCAGTAAAGGGAAAATGGTTCCAGCGTTTGAAAAAGCAGCATTTCAATTAAATATAGGTGAGATCGGTGAGCCTGTTCAAAGCAGATTTGGCTGGCACATTATTAAGCTTTATGATAAGCGAACAAAAGACGGCGTTGACGAGATCCAGGCAAGCCATATACTCCTGAAAGAAGAAGCTTCTGAGGCAACAAAAGAGAATCTGGAAGTTCTGGCAAACGATCTTTATGAGAATGCAAACAATAATAATTTGGAAAAATCAGCTGAAGATCTTGCTTATGAGATCAAAGAGACGGCTGAGATTTACGAATCATCGCAATATATTGGTGGTATTGGCAGGAATGAAGAACTTGTTGAATTTGCATTTAACAACAAAGTGGGAAAACTCAGTGAACCGATTCTTAAAGATGATGGTAACTATATTCTCTGCGAAGTATCATTTACAATTGGTGAGCATTATCAAGAATTTGAAGATGTTAAAAGTAGAATAGAGAACTCAGTTAAAAAAGAGAAGAAAAAAGAGATCTCACAAACAAATGCTCTTGAATTTACTAATAAATTTGATGCGGCAGAATATATAAAAAATGCTGAAGTAGAAGGATATGAAGTTGTTGAAGCATTGAATGTAAAAATTAATAATACATTTAAAATAATCGGTAAAGACGAAGTTCTAAATGAAGCTATTCTTGCCAAAGAAGCCGGAGAAATCACCGATATTATTAATGGTGATAGAGCTTCCTACATTGCTTTAGTAAAAACTCGAATCCAACCGGATATGGATAAATTCGAAAAAGAACAAGACAAACTCATGGAAGAAGCTCAAACGAAAGCAGAAAATGAACACTTGAATGAATGGTTTGAGAAATTGAAAGAAGATGCTAAAATTATTGATAATAGAAGTGACTACTATAATTAATAGCCAAAAACCTTGCGAATGGTGCGTCGGCTTTGCGAAGCAAAACGATGCTGGAATTCTCTTGCTTGCCTAATGGTTGCAGACCTTCGCAATGGTTGAATCTTAAATGTCGACCATAACGGAGGTTTCACAAGCTCAACCATCCGTAAGGTCTTATATTTTGAAGCGGGTAAAAAAACCCGCTTTTTTATTTATCTAAATTAAAACTATGTGGTAATAATTCTGCTATATTTGTTTCAAGTTCATCGGTTAAAGAAACAACCGTGATCTTAAGATCGGATGAAAATTCTGAGATAACCTGACGACAAGCACCGCAAGGATAAAATAATTCATCGGTATCAGAAAAGATCACCAGCTCTCTAAAATTCGTCTCACCTTGGGAAACAGCTTTAAAAATGGCTGTTCTCTCAGCACAATTTGTTAAGCCATAAGATGAATTTTCAACATTGCAACCTGTAAATATTTTCCCGGATTTGGTAAGTAATGCTGCTCCAACATGAAACCCGGAATATGGAACATGTGCATTTTCTGATACTTTCTTTGCTGCTTCAATTAATTTCTGTTTCATTTTTTTCTCCTTTTTCTACAACCAAAATCAGTTTTCTATTGAAGAATTGTAAAGTGATTTTTCTAGAAAGAAAATAAAATAATAACAAATATTTTGACATTTATCACCATGATTTAATTAAATTTTCATATTCTAAATGAAGAGGAAAAAATGGAAAAAGTATTTAATCCTAGAATTAAAATTTGCTGTATTAGCAGTTTTGAAGAGGCAAATTTGGCGATTAAGATGGGTGCATCTGCATTGGGTCTTGTCTCAGAAATGCCAAGTGGTCCTGGAGTAATATCAATGGAAACCATAAAGCTGATCGCAGCATCTGTCCCTCCACCCATAGCTACATTTTTATTAACTTCCAAACAGAATGTAAAAGACATTATCAAACAGCATGAATATTGCCGGACAAACACGATCCAGATCTGTGATAATTTATCTGTCGGTACACACAAAGACCTTAAAAATGCTCTTCCCGGAATTGCCATTGTTCAGGTTATTCATGTAACAGGTGAAGAAAGTATTGAAGAAGCACTGGCAATGCAAAATGATGTTGATGCGATTTTATTGGATTCGGGAGATCAATCTAAACAGGTTAAAGAACTAGGTGGAACTGGTAGAACTCATAACTGGGAAATAAGCTGTAAAATAAGGGAAGAATTGAAAATCCCAATTTTTCTTGCAGGTGGGATAAAACCGGTTAATATTTCTGAGGCAATAAACCGAGTTCACCCTTTCGGAATTGATCTTTGCAGTGGAGTGAGAACTAATGATAAACTTGATGAGATCAAATTATCAAAATTATTCAATAATATAAGAAGAGGTTAAAATATGAAATACATCGGAGGACATGTAAGTGCTGCAGGTGGTGTGGAAAATGCACCATCGAATGCAAAAGCGATCGGAGCAAAAGCATTTGCGCTTTTTACGAAAAACCAGAGACAATGGTTTTCTAAACCGCTCACAGAAGAGAACATTAAACTGTTTAAAGAAAATTGTAAAAAGGAAGGATTTTTACCAGAACACATTCTGCCTCACGACAGCTATCTCATAAATCTCGGTCATCCTGAAAGTGAAAAACTTATTAAATCACAAAAAGCGTTTTTAGATGAACTTCAGAGATGT
>DAOUTP010000069.1 GCA_030626645.1 Candidatus Cloacimonadota bacterium | reverse complement strand
GAAGCACCTGCAATGGCATCGGGGATACCGTCACCAGTTACATCCTCAATACCGAGACAACTGAATTTTGGTCCGGCAACATAAAAATTCCAAAGTTCATTACCATTTGTTCCATCCAGACACATAACTCTTTGTGCATCACTACCAGCTGCTGCTAAAACATCTGTAATTCCATCGTTATTATAATCAAATGTAGCATCTACTTGATAAACCCAACCGCCAGTACCAGTATAAACACTTGTATTAAATGTCCAGATCAACTGTCCGGTTTTTCCGGAAAGAGCTCTTATTGCACGGTCTCCACCAGTTGTACCTACGATCACATCATCATATCCATCAGAATCGATATCCTCAATAATTTCCAGAGAGTTCTGATTATAGATATTTCCAGAATAGATTTCTGTTTCCCACAGAATATCACCGGTTCCTGAGGCATTACCATTGAAGCAACGAACAAAATTATCTTCTGAGCAAACTATCACATCATCAACACCATCCCCGGAAATATCCGGGATCGGTGCAATAGCTTTGGGGCTGTTATCATATCCGGTTGTGATATTGTATTGCCAGAGGATCTGACCTATGGGAATTGCAGAATCATCTCCGGTTCCCGAAAGTGTAACCTCGTAAATTGGAGTTACCGGATCGTTGCTGTGAATCGACATAATGCCATCGAAGTTGGTTGCAGTATCAGGATTGAACCAGATGCGAAGATCATAATTTTCAGCAGCACTGATATTGATGGGAAGAGTCACTGAATCATCAATAAAAAAATGAACGTCATCAAATGTGATATCATTTATTTCTAAAAGTCCTGTTCCCTGATTGCTTATCTCAATGTATCTTCCTGTAACTGCATTCACCCGAACAGAACCAAAATTGATCGAATTTTGAGAAACAACTATTGCAGGATCTTCCAAAACACCATAACCACTCAATGTAACCTCTTCCGAAGGGTTAACCGGATCATTTGATTCAACAGTTAGAGTACAACTGTAGGGTCCCCAAACTGTCGGATCAAAAATGATCGTTACATTTTCTGTTGAGCCTGGAGTTATCGTAATAGGAAGTGTTTCATCGGAAGAAAAGTCGTTCAAAGTAAAAAAGAGATCGCTTATAATCAGATCAGCAGCTCCAATATTAGTAATGGGAAGCTCAATTGATTCCGGTTGCCCGATAGTTGTATTGCCAAAATCGTAATTATCCCAGCCAAGTGAAATTGCAGGTGTACCGGCTCCACCCAGATCTACTTTATAAAGGTAATCAAAACCACCGGCTCCATTGTCACAATACCACAGGTACTGTCCATCCCAGACGATTCCGGCTGGATCGACACCTTCGGAAGCATTTGTTTCTAAAAGCGCTCCTGTAACCGGGTCGATCTTATAAAGAGCATCTCCCCAATAATCAGCCATCCAGAGATTATCATTTTCCAAACATAGATCCCATGGTTGGTTATCGGGAGCAGGAAATTGTTGTATAATAGCTCCAGTATTATCCACTTTGTAAATCTGTCCATCAGGATCATAATAAGCTGTAATCCAGAAATCTCCGTTATCATAGGCAATGCCGGACATATAATGTGCCGGTAGGTCAAACTGAGATAATATTGCTCCTGAATTAATATCTAATTCAATGGCAGTAGCAGGAATAGACGGACTGGTAACGTGATCTGTGATCCATAGATTTGTTCCATCATAAGTCATCCCAAAAGAATCACCAATACTGGCATTGGTGAATTGAAGCTGATATGATCCATCACTTGGATCAATTTGATAGACTTCATCTCCGTTTGCGCCATAGATGCCGCAATAAAGGTAAGTGCCATCAAAGGCTAATCCTGAAGCTCCCTCAGGAATGGGAAACGATTGTACAATAGTCCATTCTGCTGATAACATTACAAACATTAGTAGTAATAAGGCAACAATTAATTTTTTCATTTTTCCTCCGTGTCTTTGTTTGTCTATCCCATTACCATGAGAGACAAATCAGACGGTTTTTTTATTTTTTGTAAATTCATCCAATGTCATCGATTTGTTCCAATACAAATTAAAAATTTCTTTCAAAGTTTTTGCCAGATCCGTATGTTTAATTACCATTGAAGTTAAACTGGACTTAGGAGTTAACCTGTTTTCCAAAGAAAACATGACAATGCTTTCATCGCAAATATGTATTTTTAAAGGTAGTTTATTGGCAATTCTAATTTCTTCTCCAGCTTCTTCATATTGTTTCATTACCTGAAGAAATTCAAGCTTGTTTGAATCTGCGATTTCATAAATACCTTTATAGGAAATTTTTTTCTTAAAATGAATAAGACTCTCGGGATTATTGAAATTCATAGCATAGGGAGCTTTACTAAATGAAACAACTTCGTATTTTGCATTTTGCTCCAAAAATCGTATCTTTTCTACTATCCGTGTTTTATCACGAATAACTTCAATGTAATCCAGGGGATTTGTGTTATCCTTTTCAGTTAAGTATATAGGTAGAAGAGTTTTGGATATTTCAGAAACTAAATTTTTTTTTAATTCAAGCTCATTTTGATACGATTGTTCTAAATTTTGTAAAAAACCATTAAAGGCAACTTCAGGATTTACAGGTGAATACTTTTTTAAACTTCCTAATATTTCAATACAAAGTCCTTTGTGTATCAATTTATTTAATATTTCATAAATTTTGGAACGGGAAATACCTGATACTTTTGCAATTTCAGTTGCAGTGAAGTTCTTTTTTTTTAGAAGGTTAAGATATACAACAGATTCAGCGGAACTTAATCCAAGTTTCTGTAAGTTGCCAAGATCAATCTTTTTTCTCATTCTCAATCCTCTAAAACCAATTTAATGTGTTGCCACCTTCCAGTGGTCACAAAGATTTCATGCAGTTCTCATGTCAATTATATTTTTCGGATCATCAAGATAAATATAAGGTAAATCACAATTCAATTTTAAGTTAAACAAACAAATAAAACATTATTTTGTATACCACATTAAGTACCTATGTTACTAAATTATTAGAAGTAAATAAGGTTATTTTTCAGGTTCTTTACTTTTTCCATTTTACTTTCCCTATAATTTAATAATCTAACTGCAAGAAAATTAAATAGTTATAGATGATGTCGAGTAAGTTAATGTTAGTTAAAATGGAAAAAATATTTTTTTACTGGACGTAATAATCTAAATTTAACAAATATATCCTACAAATAGGAAATTGATTAATAATTGTATTTATAAATTAAATTTAGGGGGAAATATGAAAAAATTGATTTTACCAATTTTATTTATTCTTATACTAATTGGTTGCTCAATTCCAGATAATATTGGTTTGCCATCATGGACGGTACCAATTAGTCTGATTTTATTGAATGATACATTTGATGCAGAAGCTATTGCTGAAGAAGTTGGTTCATTTCAAGCTAATGGCGATACACTTCAGTTTTATGAGATAATTTCGGAATCGCAGTATTTTGGTGATATTGAAATTGAAGATACTGAAGTACATAGTACATCCTTTACATGTGGTGAAATTGTACCACCGGATATTGGACTGTTAAATGGGCAGCCGGTGAGTGTAATACCGGATTATCCGAATATTACAATTCCATTTGATATCACTAAAGATTTTGAACCATTTGATGAGTATGAGCAGATAAAATTTGTAAGCGGTAACTTAAATCTAACAATTACTAATAATACTATTTTCTGGCTGGGTGATGCTCCTACAGGAGTACCATTAACAGTTCAAATTCTTGATGATAATAGTGTTCTTTTAGTTGAAGAGTTAATATTTGAAAATGTTGCACCACTTGGTTCTGCTACTGGAGTTATCAGTCTTGCAGATAGTCTGATCGGTAATAATATTACAATCAGACTCATAGGTGAAGGTGACATCACAGATGACAGTACAGCAATAATCGATACTACAGCAATTGGGCAATTAGATATCCAAATTACTGATATTCAAGCTGAATATGTAGTAAATGCTCAGATCCCATCTCAGCAAATAGAACTTATTTCCGGCTACCAGGATATTGATCTTACACAACCGGAAATTGTAGAAGAAGACAGCTTCATGTTCAATGGAAACAGCTCGATTGTTTTCACAATAGAATCTCCAATTCCAATGGTTGCATCATTTGAACTTATTGCAAAGCGTGATACAACAGAAATTTCATTGGAACATTATGAAGGAGATCCGATCAACTTGGATGTTGAACAGGGAATCAGTCAGATCGAATTTAGTTCGGATGAATACAACATTAATCAAATGCTGCAGATCATACCGGATGGGTTTGAATATTCAATGGATCCGTTTATCGGGGATGGAACGATTATACCATATCTTTCATTTGATGATTCTGTTTCTATTGATTTTGAAGTTATAGCTGATATTCAAATATATACATTTGAAGAAGATGGAATTTGGATCATACCTCTGGAAGATGGAGAGATCAACATTGAAGTACAAGATACAGAAGCATTTGAGCCCAAAATGTTTGATGCATACAATTCCGGTAGAATAAGATTTAAATATTGGAATAGTAGCGGTATGGAACTTGGTTTCGATCTTCTTGTATCTGATGATAGCACTAATGTCTTTACAGAGATATACAATTTCGAAGAGCCTGATACAAATCTTGTCCAGATGTTTAGAGTTCCTCTTTTTGAGGAAACCAGCGGAGATAATTTTAAACAATTTGAGCTTAATGTACTACAGGATGAACTGAGTTTCTTTATTAGTGATTCTGTATTTACCATTCCCAGAATTCATATATACAGTACAGGTGAGAATGCTTGGACAGGTGGATTGACAGTTCAAGCAGAACTTATAATTGAAGTTAATATCAGTGATGCTCTGATTAACGAAGAAGAAGAATAGGGAGAATTACAATGAGAAAAATAATAATAATATCATTCATATTAACATTGAGTTTAGCATTATTCGGAAATTATGACTTCTTCCCTGAAAATCCTGCTAACAATGCAAATAGAACCTATTCTCAAATCCATCTTCCTTTTCTCACTTATGAAATAAATCTGAATAACTCACTTCTCAGGATGGATGATATGTTGATGTTCCAAACAGGGCACCAGCTCACTGATAGTGAAAAGAGTATTCTTACTGCAGATGATTTTTCGCTGGATTTCAATACTTCAACAACTTTCTTGAATTTCGGGCATAAAAACTGGAATTTTGAATTTGGTCTGAAAACTTACGGCGATGTGGAAATTCTGGATAAAATGTATTCAAACCTTGTAATATATGGAAATGATACAAATAGACCTTACGAAAGCAATACAGGTGAGGGGAGCATGGTATTCTCATTTTGGAGAGCGACCCTGAATTATGCATATCCAGAAGGAATTAACTTTGATTTTTTTAGAGATATGACGCTTTATTTGGGAGCAAATATCAATTTGGATTATTCAATGTTGTATGCTTCAATTGATGAAAGTTCCCAGTTATTTGGGTCTATGACTGATAGTCTTTATTACCATTATAGAGCTCATTTTAAGTATACTGATGAAGGTTCTGTTGGAAGATTGACACCATCTTTTGGTTTTGGTTTGAAAGCTAAGATCTTTAATGGAAATTTCCATGCGCAGATAGATGATGTCTTTATGCAATTGAATTATAAAGATCTCGCAGGCGGCTGGTATGACAAGTACTACAGAAATGATCTTTTTTATTTTGATGAAGATTATGAAGCAATAGAAGAAACATTTGTTGAGGATGATTCAACAAGAGTGAAAAATCGTTATGTGAAGTTCAATCCTTCTGTCAGTGTTGGAATAGACTATACGATTATTAATAATCTACAAATTATGAGTAAATACATCTATAATGATCATTCACATAAAAACGGATTTTCATTTGGTGCTGGATATCAATTGGCATGGTGGCCATTCCAAACTGTTGTGGGATATGATGATAATATTTTTTATGAGTTCAAAACAGGATTAATATTCGATAGATTTGAATGGTTGGTAGGAAGTACATTCTATCATGGTTTTTTCCGTTATGGAAAAGGTGTAGGATTGGAATCATCGATGATGTTCAAATTTTAGAATTGATAATCAAGTAATTCTTAAACAGCCTGTAGTTTTGCAGGCTGTTTTTTTTATAAAAGACCCCATCTTTTTCTTAAGAATAATTCGGTGCAGAATGTGAGTAAAAAGATAGTGATAAGATACCATTTTTTATAAATTGGGATCTCAGAACGTAATTTTATGATTTCTATCTCTGCTTTAGGAATTTCAAAATCAGTAGCTTTATTAATTATTTTTCCATCTGTTTTGTTTGAAATATAAGATAACAGCGATAAATTTATTCCTGTATCCCTGCTTTCCGGAGAATCTTGGGAGATAATGAATTCACCTTCAGTTTGTGACTGAGATGTTTGATCAGAAATTACAAAATTGTATTTTCCGGATTGCAGATCTGAGATTTTTATGAAATGATTGTTGTTTTCTGTCAGCATGAAACCTTGATGAACAATCTGATTTTCAGAATTTGTAACTGATATTTCAGCATTCATTTCTGTAATGGGGGAAAGTGTCTCATCAAAAGCGTGCAGCTCTATATTTATATCTTCACCAAGATAGAAAGAATTCTTATCGAGTGATGCATAAAAACGCTCTGAGCTTGTTTGCCCTAACCATGAGAAAATATTATACATCAAATTATTATAGCCATTTCCAGAATTCCAAAGCTGCCATTTCCAAAGGTCGTGAAAAGTAAAATTCAGAATTTTTCCATTTCCAATATTCTTGAATAATACTGCAGGACTTCTCTCATCATTTTCAAATTGAGCCAGTACTTTTGCCTCTACTTTGGATCTAACATAATAATGCGAAACAGGCGGAATGTTCTTAATATCTCTCTTTTCAATTAAAGAAAATGTGTTGAATTGCTCGCTTTGTTTGGTGAGTGTGAAATTAGATTTGAAAGTTTGATCAATACCGGATGAAACGGCTGGTGAAATATCCTCCAATTCATCAACTGGTTTTCCAATGATGAAAAGTCCTCCACCATTTCTAATAAATCTATTAATTATTATTACTTCATCTTTAGAGAAACTAAGACTTCCATGATTGATCAGTGTGAGAACATTAACACCATTTATTTCTGTTTTAAGAGATGTGTTTTCACCTGCATTTTGTAAGTTTATATTTTTCAATAAAAACTTGCTCTGCCAATGTTGATCCTTGCTTACAGCGCTACTAATAAATTTTACATCCCAATCTAAGAAATCAGATATCAATAAAGCTTTAGAACGATCACGTTTTACCTGAATTGCACTGTTGAGAACATTATTATCAGTATTTATCTCTGTAGAATCAGTTGAGATTCGCAGGCTGATCGGAGTAAAACCTGTACTTTGGAATGATGTATTAAAATTGAATTGTAGAAATTCTTTTCCCTTAAGATCAATCTCTTTTTCTTTGATCAATTTGTTTTCAGAAAACAACTTAACTTTTGCTTTCCCATTATAATTTCTGGAGGTTATGTTAACTTCAATTGGTGTAAGCTCATTTCTATAAACTGTTTTATTATGATTAATTTCAGAAATTCTAAGGTCAAAATCATCAGCTTGAAATCGAGGATCAAAAGTATAAATAGGGATATTCTGCTTCTCGATTAAATCAAGTTCATCATCATTGAACCAGCCATCTGAAAGTAGAATGATAGCTTCAATATTATCAGTATCTATCTTTTTAAAGACTTGAGTAATTGTTTTAGTTAAATTTGTAGAATTGATATTACCATCTATTCCATTGGCGAAATCAAAATTAATAATATCATAATTTTTTGCTTCTATAATATTCTCAGTTTCTTTTTTTAATTTATTAAAGATATCCGATTTTGATTGATCTTTTCCAAATTGCTGCATACTTTCAGATATATCATTTAGAATTACAACGGAAGGCTTTACTGTTTTATTTTGGAAAAAATATAGAATCGGATTTAATAGTAGTAAAAGTAAAATGATGACAGCAATTGAGCGTAAACTTATTAATAATATTTTTTGCCAGTGCTCAATAGTTGGAATAGTATTTTTATAATAAAATGAAATAAGGATAATGGATATAATTGCTAATATAACTATCATATTTACCAATTCTCATCAGGCTGAGAATCTGTGAAAATAAATTTATCTTTTTCAAAGTTTCTATTAATTATTATTGGAAGATTTTTCAACTTTTTCTTCTGTTTAATTTCTTTAAGCATTTTGGAATTAAATCCT
>DAOUTP010000111.1 GCA_030626645.1 Candidatus Cloacimonadota bacterium | reverse complement strand
TTATCGAATTGTGAGAAATCAAGATGCGCATGTGTTTCAAATATTTTCATATTACCTCTTTATTTCTTCAGTAGGATGCAGAACCATCATGACAAGATCGATCTTGTATTCTTTACTAACATGGAAAAAAACTTCTGCCAGGTCACAAGAACCACTTTGAGATCTTGCTACCAGAAAACCCTTGAACTCAATTGTTCCGTTTATTTTTTTAATACTATCAATCCCGAAATATACTGTTCTATCTTGCCAGTATTCGTTAAGAAGAAGCAGGATATCCGAGTAAGAATCAGTTTCATAAAGTTCACGCTTATCAGAATATACAACAAGTGTTGAAGCTACTTCATCGTGTATTAACAGAAAATTCATGAGTTTAGAACCAATCGCGCGATGTTCATAAATGAGGTGTGGAATATAATTTGCGATAGCTGTAATTTCAGTTTCAGATAAACTCGACATATCGATAATATCAGTTCCCAATTTCATTGTTTTACCTTCCAGCTCCAGATCATTTTGCGGAAAAATATCCACAATATCAGTACCAATTTCCACCTTTAATGAAATATCTCCATCTAATTTGCCTTCAAATTTTTCAATTTCAAGACACCATAAGTTTTGTTCAGATGAAATTGAATGGTTTTGAAATTCCCCTGTAAGAAATTCATGAATATCTTTTATTTTATTATGAAGAAGCTCACGTCGTGGAGGAGTTTCAAAATATTTTCTAATATATTCTGCAAGCGAGAGATCTTCAATTTGTTGTTTGATCTCTTTTTTTTCAGGCTCAATAATTGGCGGGAAGAATTCATCACTTTTAGCAAATTCGCGCTCGCGAATTCCTGAGATTATTTCTTTTATATTGTAAACTCGGGGGAATGATATCTTGAATTCATCCATTTTATCTGAGATGATTTTAAACCCTAATGTGTCTGCATTAGCTGTTAATTCCACGGGTCGTAATTTGATTCTTGGAACCGGATGATCTTCCCACAATAGATTCAAGGCATTCTCTCCGGTTTGCTCTTTGTATTCCAAAATGATTTTATCGTGATCTACAAGATCGATTATAAACATTTTATCATTACAGTTCAGCCGATAGATGAATCTTTCTAAAAAATGGATATAAGGTTTAATCTTTTGTTCATCATCTAAATAGTATAAAAATGGAACCATCTCTCTTTGAGTTCTGATCTTCCAGTTCTGCCAATCGTATTCCACGTTGATTTCACGACCGTTTTTATCTTTGAAATTTCTAACTACTTTTTCACTTGTAAACCCGGCAGGAAGATCACCATCAAGTTTTTCCGTTTCAAGCCACGATTGATATAGTTCATATTGATAAGAATTTATAAAATCATTCACTTTTGGTTCAAAACCATATAATTTCATAGTAATAAAAATAAAAATTATTATTAGAATCTTATAAAAATTATATCCAAATTTATTTGACATAACTATCCTGCTTCACTTTTGTGAACAAGTAAATTGAGTGAGTTAAAAGAGGTCAACTAAATCTATATAGGGAGCGAATTATGATGATCGCTGAAAAAGATAAAAAGAGAATAATCGAATTCTTTGAATTGAGTGGAGGAAATTTCAGTCTGCGAAAATACCATAAGCCCGTTTTGGTTTATGACATTGACGATGACAAAGTGAGATATTCACTTTGGGAAGAAGAGATCCTGGATAGGTTCGGACTTAAGAATGTGGATGGTTGGGATCACACAGAAAATATAGCATTTTGCCCGGACTGGATGCAAGGTGAAGATGATGATGACGACCTTGATGATATAGATCTGGACGATGATGATCAATAAAAAATAAATTTTGAAATATGCAAAAAACCGCTCCGATCGGAGCGATTTTTTTACTAATATTATAGGTTCATTCATATCAATTGGAAGAAGATATCGATTCCTATGCTAATTGCTTTTTCGTCGGGCAGAAATTGAGGAGAATGTAGATCAGCATTATCTTCTTTATACCCAACTCCCAACCAGAAGAGAAGTCCATTGTATTTCTCAGTAAAAAATCCAAAATCTTCCCCTGTGAAAACCATCTCTGCTTCTTTGAATTCGACACCTATTTCACTTGTTTTTACTTTCAGTTTTTCGAACAGTCTCTCATTATTTATAACTTCCTTGTAGTAGGATTTATAAATTATCTCTGCATCAACACTATGCTTCATCACAATTCTTGATTTCACATTTTCTATTAAAGCTTTCAATATTTCATGATCTTCATTTGTAAATGCACGGAATGTTCCTTCTAATCTGCATTCGGCGGGGACTGCATTCATCACAACACCCGCATTCATTTTACCAAAAGCACAGATTACTGACTTTTCTAATGGGAATTTTCTTTTGATCTCATCAGCAATCTCAAGATAGAACTCAACGCCAGCGGAAAGCGCATTTATCCCTTTTTCTGCAAAAGCAACATGTGCGCTTTTACCTTTGAATACAACTTCAATCTCTTGTGTATTAGCAAAGAATATTCCCGTTTTAGAAGCAATTACTCCCGTTTTCATTCCTCCATTTACGTGCAAAGCATAAGCTTCTGAAATATCAAATTTATCAAGTATTCCTGTATTTATGATGCGTGTTGCTCCACCTTTTCCCTCTTCGGCAGGTTGGAATAAAAACAATAGATTCTTTTCAATATTATCAGCTACAACTTTTTCAATAAGTCCAATCAGAATTGTCATGTGCATATCGTGGCCACAAGCATGCATCTTTCCTTTATGCTCAGATTCAAAACCACAATTTGTACTCTCGGTTATAGGAAGCCCATCCATATCTGCCCGGAAAAGTTTATAATTTCCAAGCCCATGAGAATATTCAACTAATATCCCTGGAAAATCGAATGTGTGGATCTTCAACCCATCAAAATTTTCTAGTAATTGTAAAATGTACTTTTGTGTTTTAACTTCTTCAAATCCAAGTTCAGGAATTTTATGTAGCTCTTTTCTAATTTTATTTAGATCCATATCCAATTTCCTCATGATAGAAGAAGTGAAAACTGTTTTATTTTGTCAATTTTATATTTGCATAATCCCGCATTTTGCTTAATTTTTAACTAATAGAAATGAAAGGGGGAATCTAAAGATGGGACGAATAAATCTTATAGAAAAATGGAAAGAGAAAAAAGAATCTCTTCATATAAATAGATAATCAGCAATGCTGAGAGAAATAGAATGGGCTGCGATTAATTTCGCAGCCCATTTTGCATGTTATTCTTGACATCAAAACCTAAAAAAAATTGACTATTTTACGGTTGCCCCCGTAGCTCAGTTGGATAGAGCAGTTCCCTCCTAAGGAAAAGGTCACCTGTTCAAATCGGGTCGGGGGTACCATTTAAGAGTAGGCTTTACACAGTAAAACGATCTCTGTTCTTTCATCTTCTCTATAACTCGGTTTTGCTCTCCAGTACGATCTTTTTCAATACTTCCAGATATTCACTCCATATCTCTTCAACAATTTCTCCAGCTGATTCCAGCTCAGTTATCATTGATGAAACCTGCCCGATTTCCAGTTCACCTTCATGCAGATCACCTTCGAACATACCTTTCTTGGCACGATCTCTTCCAAGAAGATCAGAGAGATCTTCCTTAGAAGCTCCTGAAGATTCCTGTTTAATAACTTCGAAAGAGAATTCATTACTCAAAAGCCGAACCGGAGCCAACTTTTTCAGCATCAGCAGGGTTTCACCTTCTTTTGCTTCTATGATCTTTTGTTTGAAATTGTCGTGAGCAGACGATTCTTTACAGGCTGCAAATCGAGAACCGACCTGTACTGCCTCTGCTCCCAGAGCAAATGCTGCTGCCAACGCTCTGCCGCTGCCAATTCCACCTGCAGCGATAATTGGAATACTAACTTCTTGCGTAATCTTTGGGATCAAGCACATTGTGGTTGTTTCTTCTCTGCCGTTATGACCGCCGGCTTCAAAACCCTCGGCTACAATTGCATCTACTCCTGCTGTTTCGCATTTGATTCCGTGCTTTGATGCTGCCACAATATGAACAACCTTTAAGCCTTTTTCTTTTAAATACGGTGTCCATTTCTTCGGGCTGCCGGCTGATGTAAAAATAATCTTCACACCTTCTTGAATAATGATGTTGATCTTATCCTCAGCATCTCCCATCAAAAGCGGCAGATTCACTCCGAAAGGTTTATCGGTGAGAGTTTTGCATTTTCTGATATGATTCTGCAGAACATCAGGATACATCGATCCGGCGCCGATCAAACCTAATCCACCGGCATTGCTGACGGCAGCTGCCAATTTGGCTCCGCTGCACCAGATCATTCCACCCTGAATTATGGGATATTTGATATTAAATAATTTTGTGATTTTATTGTTCATTAGTTTCTACCTCACCCCAGCCCTCTCCTATCAAGGAGAGGGAGTAATTGCTTTTAAGACTTTGATTAATCTCCAAATCCTACTTGTTTTTCTTATGTTCCTTCTCCTGCGTAGCGAATTAGGAGAAGGACACGCCTTCGTAAAAAAACTATGGCGGTGCAAGCAGCAGGATGAGGTCAAAACAAAAGCGGTACAAATCTGCACCGCTTTCGTAATATATTCATCTGTCTTCTCAGATTATGCTCTTTTATAAACGATGGAAACTACAGTTTTGTCGTCTCCACCCATATTTATTGTCATACCGTAAGGTTTATCTTCTTTAATTTCGATCTGTGCAGCAGCAGCTTTGCCGGTAAGTTGTTCCCAAATTGTAACGGCTTGATGTACACCTGTTGCGCCAGTTGGATGTCCCCAACCTACCAGACCGCCAGTTGTATTTGTAGGAATTATTCCGTCTCGAGCTGTATTGCCGTCTGTCACGAAACCTGCGCCTTTTCCCGGTTCTGCAAAACCCAGAGCTTCGATTCCCAAAATACCTGCAATAGAGAAACAGTCGTGCAATTCAACTGTTGCCAGATCATCTTTGGTGATGCCAGCATTTTCCATAGCTTGATGAACAGTGTGTTTAATCGTGCTAACGCAAGTCAGATCATCCGGATCCTTGGTTAAATCTTCTTCGCACTGTCCGTAACCGATTATCTCAATTGCGTCTTTTTTATCGATTCCACATCTTTTCAAACCTTCTTCAGACATAATTGCAATTGCACTGGCACTATCAGAAACTTTTGAACAATCATAAATGCTCAAATTATCTACAAAGAATTTTCCGTTTGGTTCTGTAAGACCAACTGCCATCAGATCTTCTATAGTATTGTGATATTCTTGAGCAGTTGGACAAAGTCTGGCATTCTCAACTGCGTTTTTATACCAGGTTGCCATACCTTTTCTAGCGTATTCTTTTCCATATTTTTCGTAATATGCGCCGGCTCTATCGCTGAATTGTCCCGGAAAGAAATAGGCATGTCCGTCCTTTCTTTTTTCATACCAACCAGCGCCAGCCAGCACGTCTGCTCCATAAATTGCCTTCATGGTATTTTGAACTTCCACGCCGAGACATAAAATGACCTCGGCAGTTTCGGCCAGGATCGATTTGATTCCTGTTGTCAGAGCCAATCCACCGGAAGCACAAGCACCTTCTACACGAATAGAAGGTTTGTAGCGAAGACCTTCATCGATCATAGGTACAAGAGCAGCTATGTGTCCCTGTTTATTAAAACGGGCCGCCATGAAATTTCCAACAACACTTTCATCTACATTCTGTGTACCACCGATCATTTCGAGTGTTGCTTTTCCAGCTTCTTTGAGATAATGTTCAAGACCCGGTCGAGATTTTTTAGGATTGAATTCTTTTCTTCCGGTTCCAAGAGAGATAGTGTTGTAACCTGCTGCCATATATACTTTTCTTCTTAGTTTTTTCATTATAATCTCCTCTCTTAATAGTTATTGATTGGCCCGTAGGCATGATAGAAACCTGTCAAAAGAACAGTGTTCACATCTTCATCGGTCTTTGCCACATTCATGCTTACCAGCTTCTTGCCAATTTGTTTGGAAGTATTCAAATAATCGATTGCCAGTTTCCCACCAAAAGAATCAGTTCCATTCAATTCTACAAAATATTCTGTCAGAATATCAGATTTCTGTTTATCAAAATTAACAGCTTTCCAAGGTTTTTGACTGGCTGGAGCTACACCAATTTTTTCGTCGCATTTAGCTTGAATATCTGCATACTCCACATATTTCCTTGCTTCAAAATCATAAGCTGCAACCGGTCTTCCGCCATCATATTTCAGGAAACCATCTTTTTGAGCTCCACTGGCAAATTGTCCGCCTTTCACGCCCAGTTCCAGCATTTTATGCAGTTCAGGACTGTACAAATCTTCATCATCCAGATAAGGATTCATCACACCCATTATGAAACTGCAAACATC
>DAOUTP010000084.1 GCA_030626645.1 Candidatus Cloacimonadota bacterium | reverse complement strand
CAAAATGATCCCAACTCAGGTTTTCCTTGATGAAACAGGAAAGGAAATTCATCGGCATGTAGGTTTTTATCCGGAAGAACAGATCGATGAATTCCTACAAAAACAGGGACTGAAAATTATTCCTGACCAGAAGGAGTAATGAGAAGACGGGGTGAGTTCTATTTCCTAAAATAAAGCTCTATAAGGCTTGTCTTAAGTTGATTATAAAAACTGTGCCGTTTGGAGTATTATCTTCCACAGATATGGTGCCGCCATAACGTTCAATTGTTTTCTTAACGATATGTAATCCAATTCCTGTATGACCGGCTTTGCCATAGAAGAATCCTTCATTGAAAATTTTATTTTTAATCTTATCCTGAATTCCTGTGCCATTATCCGCAAATATAATTTCACACATATTATTCTCTGTAGATATTTTGATATCAATTGTAGAAGCGTTGCCGTGTTTGATAGAATTTGTTATTAAATTTGTGAATATGGAATTTAAAGCATCATCGGCAAATACGTTACATTTTCCTTCAATCGTGAATTTGATCTTTGGAAACTCGATAATAATATCATTGATTAATTCAGCTGCTTCTATTTTAATCAGGTCTGCATTTGAATCTATAAAAGATTCATATTTTCTGTAAGTATCAATTGTTGCTAAGCTTTTATCAGCTCTTCTTTCTATTTCATCGATCATCTTCACTTTGGATGATCTCCTGAAGATATTAACTGCACTCTTGATTACAATAAAATCATTGGAAAGATCATGTCGGATAATTTGATTTAGTAATTTTAATCGTTCACGACCTTTTCTAAGTCCTTCTTCTGCTTTCTTTTGTCCGGTAATATCCATAAGAGAGATCAAAACTCTGGAATAATCTTTTTCATATCCGGGAACTACATTCAATCTAATAAAGACATTTAATAATTCTCCATCTAATGTTGTGTTAACGGTTTCACCATTGTAACTGGTTTGATTTTCTGCTATTGTACATAATTGATCAATAAATGGCGAGAGTGAAGCTTCTGTGAAGATCGAATCTAAATTCGTGATCAGGTCATCTTTACTTTTGGCATTAAAAAGCTTTACTGTCATTTCATTTATATCTAATACACGAACCATCTCGGAGCATTTTTTAACTTCATCAAGATTGTTTTCAAAATATTCCTTAAGATCTTTAATTCCACTCTTCTTAAGAGAGGTTAGATATTTGTAAACTTCCGAAAAATCCTCTTCCCAGATAGAAGTAGGAGATTGGTTAAAAAGATATTTATATCTCTTTTCATTTTCTTGTAATGCCAGTTCTGTTCTTTTTCGTTCAATTGAAATACTTACCTGGTTGGAAACAAATTCAAGCATTTTAAGGTCTGATTCATCGAAAGCAAATTCATCAGTATAACTTTGAACAGCTAGTACACCTATGATTTTCCCTTCGACCTTAAGCGGCACTCCAAGCCATACCTTTGAATCTACTCCAAAACGTTCAATATCTCCTGATTTCTCTAATTTCTTTTCAACTTTTTTATTAGCCAATAATGGTTTTTGCGTTTTTCTTACATAGTTGGTTAGCGTTTTCCCTGCCGGAAAAGTAATAGTTTTATCTTTGACATCAGTAAGAAATGGTAATGTGAAGACTTCCTTTTTATGGTCGTAAAGAGCAATATAAAAATTAGTTGTATCAATAATTGCTCCCAGTTCTTTATGTATCCGGCTAATCAATTTTTCAAGATCATCTGTTATATTAGCAGCATTGGAAATATTATATATTACTTCTTGAATTTGTCCGGCATGCTTACGCTCGGTGATATCGTGGTCTATACCTCTATATCCAATCAATTTATTCTCTGAATTGTAAATTGGACTTGCCGTACTTTCTGTAATAATTATTGAACCGTTTTTATGTTTAAATCTTCCAGAAACATTCTTCCAACCCTTGCCAGCGGACAATGCATCATTTAATAATTTCAATGATTTCGGCGTTATCTCGCTATCTCCCCAAAATTCTTTGACGTGGTGTCCAACTACATCTTCAACCCTATATCCTAAAATTGACTCAACTGCAAGATTTGAATATGTATGAATTCCGCTTAAATCCATTTCCCATACCCAATCACTCAAAGAGGTGACAAAAGAATGGTAATATTCTTTTTCCTTCTTTAGTGCATCCTCAGACTGCTTACGCTCGGTGATATTATGGGCAATAAAAAGAACCGTATCCTTTGTTTTTGGTGCTATTCTTGCTTCAAACCAAATAAGTTTATTTTTTATTTTTATTTGATATTCAATCGTTACGATTTTGACTTCATACAGAGATTTATGAATAGCTGATAAAAATTCATCAGCTTCTTTTTTGGAGAATATTTCATGTACGGTTTTTCCCAAAACTTCAGTTGCCGGTTTATAAAGAAGATCTGGGGAAGTTGGCGCAATATCAAGATATCTTCCTTCATGATCTAATTCCAAAACGATGTCGGTCATTGCCATAAAAAGAGCTCTCAAGCTCTCTTCCGAAGTTTTTAACGCATTTTCAGCCAGCTTACGCTCGGTGATGTCAGTAATAAAACCTTCCAAATGTGTTAATTGACCCTTTTCATCATAGATCCCGCGTCCTCTTTCCCACACCCATTTAATATCTCCTGTAGCGGTTTTAATCTCGTATTCAATTTCCACAGAATCACGGGTTTTCAATTTGTCCTGCCATTCTTTCCACAAATAGTCTTGATATTCCGGTAGAACTATATCATTGTATGATAGTTTATTGTTTTCTAATAATTCATCAGGTTTATATCCTGTTAAACTCGAACAACCGGCACTGACAAATTGCATTGTCCATTTTTTATCATTTTTACAGCGGTAAACCATTCCATTTAAATTCAGAAGCAGTGTTTGATATTTTAAGTTTTGCATTTTTAACGCATCTTCAGCCAGCTTACGCTCGGTAATGTCTGAAAAAACTGTTGCGAATTTTCCTTTCTCAGGAGAATATACTGAAATATGGAAATGCTTTTTCAACGGTGGAAAATATTCTTCAAATTGAAAAGGTATTCCTGTTTTTACCACTTTTGCATAAATATCAAGATATGGAGCTTCTTCTGTTCCGTAAAGTTCGGTTGCCAATTTACCATTCGCATCTTCGTGTTTTATATTTAGATGTTTTTCAGAAGCAGGATTCGTTTCTGTTATCCGATAATCAACCGCTTCGCCATTTTGATTATAAATAATTTCATGGAGATATACACCTTCTGCCATTTCTGAAAATAATGAATGGAATTTTTCTTCGCTCTCCAGCAGGGCTTCCTCAACTTGCTTGCGTTCGGTGATGTCCGACATGAATTGCACGAATCCTGAAATTTCATTTTCTCTATCTAAAATTGGATCTGCATCTACATTAAACCACTTATCACCTCTTTGAATATCTGAGGATTCTCTCTTCTTTGATATTTTCGATTTGAAGTAGGGGCAAGCTTCCTGTTTGCCATCTTTAATACTAATAATTTTTGAACAATTAGCACCAATAACCTGAGTGCTTGGCAAATTGATCATTTTGAGAAATGAGGCATTACAATTTGTTATTATACCATTTTTATCTAATAAGATTACAGACTCTTTAATTGAATTAATTACCTGTTCCCAATTGGGTATACTATTACCAATCATAACAAATACTCCTATCCCAAAGTAAACTTTATATTATAAAAAATATCTAAGCAGATACACTTGCTGTCTGGTAGAATGTTTCAGTTTTCTATTAACAGCTTTGTTCTAAAGACAAAATTTGAAATTAAAATTACTTATGTCAAAGTATTTATTGTTAATATAATTATATATAAAGCTATAATCATTCAAGAAAGATACTTACTTATCGTTTGGGTCATTTATAGCATTTAAACATTTCTATTTATTCTAATTCTATTCTCAGTTGTTCATCAACTGTCAAATTATCAATATTCGTGAAGCTGCTATCAATAAAACCATTTTCAAATTCTATAACAAATGAATAAGAGATCGAATCATATATAGAAGTTGCTTGCAATCTGCTCCAGGCAGAATCGCCCGTAACTATTGGCTGGTCAATAATGGAGATAGGTATCTCAGAATCAGCAGTATAATAAGCCAGTCCAATTACGTCTTCTGCAAAATTATTAATCAGTTTTACTCCGGCATGGGTTGGATCACAATAAATCTTGAGTGTTTCTTTGGGTATAACCTGCAATGTGGTTTCAGTGAAATATTCCTCAATCGGAATCCCATTGATCGCATCCTGCATCATAAATGTTTCACCTTCCAGATGCAGATCAACGTCCACATAATCTTCACTGTAAAACAACACCTGTTTTCCGGTACCCACACTTATTGTCATATCCGGGTCGGAAGTTTCAGATCCTTCTAAAATGTAATCGTTCCCCTTGATCGTAAAATAAAGATTATGGTTTGTGCGGTTAATAATTTTTATGTCACCTTCTGTGGAACAACCAGAAAGAATGATGATCAGCAACATAAATGGAACTATTAATTTTTTCATAAATTCTCCTTTACACAAAAAATTTATCTTGTTGTCATTCTGAGTGTCCGGCAACTGCCGGATGTATCGAAGAATAATGACATTTGACGATCTGCACACTTCGATACTTCACTTCGTTCATACTCAGTGTGACAGTTGTACAACGACCAGTGTGGTCGCTTTTTACTCGACCCGGCAGATCGAGTTATGAATGATCTTCTTTTTCTCTGTGTCTTTGTGTCTCTGTGTTAAGTCTTTTTTACTTCAAATTATAAAATACGTCTTTCCCGATGAATCGTGCAGATTCTCCCAGCTCTTCTTCAATACGCAGAAGTTGATTATATTTTGCGATTCTTTCGCTTCGACATATCGAGCCTGTTTTAATTTGTCCGGAATTTACAGCAACTGCCAGATCGGCAATAATAGTATCGGAAGTTTCTCCGCTTCTGTGTGATATCACGGTAGTATAATTATTTGTTTTTGCCAGTTCTATTGTATCCAGTGTTTCTGTAAGAGTCCCGATCTGATTAAGTTTTATCAGAATGGAATTTGCAGCATTTTCATCAATACCTGTTTGTAATCTTTCTACATTGGTTACAAAAAGATCGTCACCCATTATCTGGATCTTATCACCCAGTTTTTCTTTCATCAACTTAAATCCCTTCCAATCATCTTCTGCCAAGCCATCTTCGATAGAGACTATGGGATATTTATCTACCAGTTTAGCATAATAATCAACCATTTCTTCAGAGGATAATGCAACATTCTCTGCTGTGAGATGATATTTTCCATTCTTATAAAACTCGCTTGCTGCAGGATCAAGAGCAATAGAGATATCTTCACCCGGTCGGTAATCGGCAAGTTCAATTGCCTTCACAATTATCTGCAATGCTTCTTCATTTGATTTAAGATCGGGAGCAAATCCACCTTCGTCACCCACGCTGGTTGCATATCCCTGTTGTTTTAGATATTTTTTTAATGTATGAAAAACTTCTGCATTCATTTGCAGAGCTTCTTTGAATGTTTTAGCACCAAGCGGCATGATCATGAATTCCTGCAGATCTACTGTGTTATCGGCATGCTGTCCTCCATTAAGAATATTAGACATGGGAACGGGAAGCAGTTTGGCATTTGACCCGCCGATATAACGATAGAGCGGCATCCCTTGTTCTTCAGCAGCAGCCCGGGCACAGGCAAGTGAAACACCAAGAATAGCATTTGCTCCAAGCTTCTGTTTATTCGATGTTCCATCAAGTTCCAACATTGTTTTATCTATTAATGTCTGCTGGGAAACTTCCATACCAATAAGTTTTGGTGCTATTATCTGATTTACATTTTCAACCGCTTTTAGAACGCCTTTTCCAAGGTAGCGTGTGGTATCGCCATCGCGAAGTTCAACTGCTTCGTGTTCACCTGTAGATGCTCCACTGGGAACAGCAGCTCTTCCCCTGATTCCATTTTCCAGATAAACATCAACCTCAACAGTAGGATTCCCCCTGGAATCAAGAATTTCTCTTCCGTAAATTGCATAAATTTCTGACATCTCTATCTCCTTCTCAAGTAATTATCAATATAGGGAACAAGTCCCCTTATTCCCCATATTCTGTCAAACTTATAAACTCTATGTTCTTATAGATCAGCTTTTAAATATTTTCTCCATTGATTTTACAGAGCCCAGCAATGCAGAGGCTTCATAAGGAACAACAACTGTTTTATCACCATTTTGCACGATCTCACTAAATGCTTTAATATATTTAACAGCAAGCAGGTATTGAGCCGGATCTGTTCCGGTTTTTTCCACCGCAGCAGCAACTTCCTTGATCGCTTTTGCTTCAGCTTCGGCAACCAGGTATTTTCCCCTGGCTTCCCCTTCTGCCCTGGTTATTCTGGCTTCTTTATCACCTTCTGCAACCAGTATCTGAGATCTCTTATCTCCTTCTGCTTCCAAAATCTTGGCTCGTTTGTCTCTCTCGGCACGCATCTGTTTTTCCATCGCCATTTTAATTTCTTGCGGAGGATTTATATCCTGGAGTTCAACACGGTTTACCTTAACCCCCCATTTATCGGTAGCTTCATCCAGAATAAGGCGCAGCTTGGTATTAATTGTATCTCTTGAAGTAAGTGTTTTATCAAGTTCCATTTCACCTATCACATTACGAAGAGTTGTTTGGGTAAGTTTTTCTATGGCATTGGGAAGATTATTAATTTCATAGGTTGCCTTTGTGGGATCGGTTACCTGGAAATATAAAAGTGCATCAATTTCGATGGATACGTTATCGCTGGTTATCACATTCTGACGGGGAAAATCATAAACAGTCTCACGCAGATCTATCCTGCTTTGAGATTTTACCTGTACATATTTATTTCCCTTCATATCTGTTCTGGAGTACCGCCAGTTAATATTACGTGGTTTATCTATTACCGGCCAGAGAATGTTCAATCCACTTTCTAATGTTCTATTGTATTTACCTAATCTCTCAATGATCATTACTTCTGCTTGTTTTACAATTACCAATCCTTTCGAGATCAATATTATTATCAAAACAGCAAAAATGATTATTACAATTGTCATATTTCCTCCTTGTTAAGGTGCTAAATTATCAATTTTTCATTCTTCAATTAATGTTACGATAACCTTGTTCCCATCAATATTATTAACCATAACCCGAGCATCTTTTTTAATTTCCTTATTGTCTTCGGAAACAGCCGCCCATTCTTCACCGCCGATCTTAACATATCCTTTTTCATTGGCGGGGATTTCCTGTGTAATCTTGCCGGTTTTACCAATCAGCGCTTTAACATTAGTTTCTTCATAGTTGCTTGATATCAGTTTCTTGCTAAACTTTCTGCTTAAGATGAAAACAATAAGTGTAACAATTGCAAAGGTGAGTATTTGAAACGTAAGTGATGGAATAATTAGAGCTGCAAGTCCTGTAATGATTGCCCCAGCTCCAAAACTCAAAAATAGAAATCCGGGTGTGAATATT
>DAOUTP010000015.1 GCA_030626645.1 Candidatus Cloacimonadota bacterium | reverse complement strand
AGTTGATTATGTTGTTGTAGATAACAAAGTTATGATCGTTGATAAATTTACCGGAAGAATGATGCAGGGCAGAAGATTCAGTGATGGACTTCATCAAGCACTGGAAGCAAAGGAAAATGTAAAGATCGAAGAAGCGACTCAAACCTTTGCAACTATCACACTGCAGAATTATTTCCGTATGTATGATAAACTTGCTGGAATGACGGGAACAGCGATCACTGAAGAAGCTGAATTCATGGAGATCTATAAGCTTCCAGTAAGCGTTATTCCTACAAATCTTCCAATATCCAGAATTGATCATAACGATGTAATTTACATTACAAAAAATGAAAAATATCAAGCTATTTTAGATGAGATCGAATACTGGCATGAGAATAAAAAACCGGTCTTGGTGGGAACTGTATCAGTTGAAGTTTCGGAGACTTTAGCCAGACTTCTTAGAAGACGCGGAATCAAGCATAATGTACTTAATGCTAAATATCATGAGCAGGAAGCCGATATAATTAAATCTGCTGGAGAGCCTGGTGCAGTAACCATCGCTACAAATATGGCAGGTAGAGGAACTGACATTAAGCTTGGTGAAACTGTAGTGACTGAAGAAAAAAGTAGCTATTTAGGTTTATCGGAGAAAACTACTGAAAAATATCCATATGGTTTGCCTTTAGACGGACTTCATGTTATTGGGACAGAGCGTCATGAAAGTAGAAGGATCGATAGACAGCTTCGCGGTCGTAGTGGAAGACAGGGTGATCCGGGAACATCACGTTTCTATCTTTCTTTGGAAGATGATCTAATGCGTTTATTCGGCTCGGAAAGAATCGGACCAATGATGGTTAGAATGGGGTTGCAAAAGGGTGAAGCCATTGTTCATCCTTGGATGACAAAAGCAGTTGGAAAAGCTCAAAAAAGGGTAGAATCTTATAATTTTGAGAGTAGAAAGCAGTTGATAAAATATGATGAAGTTATGAATCAACAACGTAATGTGATCTACAATTATCGTCGTAATGTACTCAAAGGATATGATCTTAAATTTGAAGTCATCGAGATGATAAAAGATACAATTGCTGATATGGTTGATAGTATTATTGTTGATGAGAATTATGCCGAAAACTGGAACATAAATGATATCTTGAATTGGATCAGAGCAAATTTGAATGTTGTTTTATATGAGCAAAATATCGTCACAGAAAGAATGAGATATGAAACTTTGCTTGATAATTTATATGATGGTGTCCTAAAAGCATATCAGAAGAGAGAAGACAATCTTACTTCCGAGCAGCTACGGGAGATCGAAAGACGTGTGATGTTAAGTGTGGTAGATGAACTCTGGCGTGATCATCTACATGAAATGGATTTACTAAAAGAAGGAATTGGACTAAGAGCTTACGGGCAGAAGGATCCATTGATCGAATATAAGAAGGAATCATTCAATCTTTTCCAGACTTTAGTTTCCAATATAAATATGAGTGTTACAAAAAAAGTCTTTACAACTTATATTATTGCTCCAGAAAAGATACAAGATTTTTTGGAAATGGCTAAACAGCGTCATGAATCAAGCTCTGCATTTGATGTTTCGCAGCCGAAGGAACCGAATGTAGCTACAAATGCACCTGAAAAGCAGAAGCTCCAACCTCGTTCAGTTGGAGAAAAAATAGGAAGAAATGATCCATGCCCTTGCGGTAGTGGAAAAAAATATAAAAAATGTTGTGGTAAGATAACTTAGTGTCACAATAAAATATAAACAGGAAAGGAAAATGTCGGAAATTAGAACTAAAGATGTTTTAAAAATGATACATGCAGGTAAGCCAATTAAGAAAGAACTTAAAAAGCTCGGATTATCAGAAAGGGAATTGGATGAGCTGATGGATTCTATAATTGTACGTCCGGAATCTAAAAGCTATAATAGAATATTAGGTGAAGAAGAACGTAGAATTATTACAACAGATGCTTTTGGATATCTGATACATCTCCTTAAATTAGGATCCGTAAACAAAGAAATATTTGAAAAAGTTATTGTTTTGTCTATCCAATTAAATGGATTCTTAAAGAAGAAAATAACTAGAGATATGATTGATAATATTGTTAACTACATCATTTTTTCTGGAATTGAAGATGTCTCTGTTAGAGATTTATTAGATTTATTCTTCATCCAGGAAAATGAAATAAATTTTAATGAAGAGATAAATTAATATGGGAAAAAATCTAATTATCGTTGAATCACCTGCTAAAGCTAAAACAATAGGTAAATTCTTAGAGAATCAATTTATAATAAAAGCATCAAATGGTCATATCCGAGATCTTCCTCAGAAAAGTTTCGGTGTTGATCCAAATGATGAATTTAAGGCTAAATATGTAGTCGATCCTTCTAAAAAGAAAATAATTAAAGAACTTAAATTAGCTGCACAAGAAGCTGATAGTATCTATCTTGCCTCTGACCATGATAGGGAAGGAGAAGCTATTGCCTGGCATCTTACTGAAGTTCTAAAAAAAGAGATCAAAGGTAAAAAAGTTCATCGGATCATCTTTAACGAGATCACCAAAGATGCTATTAGAAAAGCTATGGAAAATCCCGGTGTGATCGATCAGAAGAAAGTAGATTCCCAACAGGCAAGAAGGATCCTGGATAGAATTGTTGGATATAATATAAGCCCTGTGTTATGGAAGATAGTCGCAAAAAATCTCAGCGCAGGTAGAGTGCAATCAGTTGCACTTAGAATAATCTGCGAGCGTGAAGATGTTATCAATAAATTTAAACCGGTAGAATCGTGGAACGTTTATGCTATGCTTTATAAAGATAACCTACCGGAATTCAAAGCAACTCTAAAAAAGTGGAAGGGGAAAAAGCCAGATTTCAAAACTGAAAAGGAATCAAAAATACTTCTGGATGCTATAAAAAAAGATGAATATATTATCGAATCGATCAAGAAATCTGTAAAAACCATTAATCCTGGTCCACCGTATATCACAAGTACGTTGCAGCAGGATGCAGCACGGATATTAAACTTCTCAGCAAAGAAAACTATGATGGTTGCTCAGCAGCTTTATGAAGGTATCGAACTTGATAAAGGTTCTGTTGGTCTGATCACTTATATGCGTACAGATTCTCTCAGAGTTTCATCTGAAGCTGTGAATAATTCACGAAAATTAATTTCAGAACGGTTTGGTGAAAATAGTTTGAATTTGAAGCAGCGATACTTTAAGAATAAAAATTCTGCTCAGGATGCCCACGAAGCGATAATAACAACAAATTGTTTCAATACTCCGGAAATTATAAAACAATATCTAACAAAAGATCAAATCAATTTGTACACGATGATCTGGCAAAAGTTTATTGCAACGCAAATGTTACCTGTGAAAATGAATAATAAAGAACTAATTATCAAGATTGGTGATGCAATGTTTAGTGCAAGTGGAAGTTCAATTGAGAATAAAGGATTTTTAGAAGTATTCCCACATACTAAAGTTATATTAGGTGAGAAAATTGATAATGGTTATAAAGAAGAAGACATTCTGAAATCAAAGGAAACTTCTTCAAAACAAAGTTTTACAAAACCACCTGCAAGATATACGGAAGCCCTGTTAATAAAAGAATTGGAATCAAAAGGCATCGGGCGTCCATCAACCTATGCAGCCATAACCAATACGATTAGACAGAGAAAATACGTACTTCTTCAAACAAAAAGATTCCATCCTACAGAATTGGGATTAACTGTTAACAAACTTCTTGTTTCAAATTTTCATGAATTTTTCAATGTGGAATTTACTGCTGCTATGGAAGACAGCCTCGATAAAGTTATGTATGGAGAGGTAGAATGGCACAATCTTCTCAAACAGTATTATGAATCTCTAAACATATTGATCTCCGAAGTAGATTATAAAGAAGCAAAAAAGAGTGCGGTGGAAGAAACAGATCTTAAATGTGATAAATGCGGAAGTCCAATGGTTTTAAAGTGGGGAAGAAATGGTCAATTCTTAGCTTGTTCTAATTTCCCTGAATGTAAAAATATCAAGAATTTTACCAGAAGCGAAGATGGTAAGATCGAAATTGTGAAGCCTAAAACTCTTGATAAAAAGTGTCCTAAATGTGGCTCAGACCTTATTCTAAAAGACGGCAGATTTGGTAAATTTATAGCATGTTCGAATTTCCCAAAATGTAAACATACAGAACCTTTCACAATTGGAATAAAATGTCCTGAATGTGAAGATGGTCAGATTACCGAGAAAAAGAATAAAAAAGGCAGATATTTCTATTCTTGTACGAATTATCCGGAATGTAAATTCATAACTAATAATCAACCGGTTGCAATCACATGTCCTGAATGCGGTAATCACTATATGGAAGAGAAAAAAAATAAAGATAAGGGTGAATTCAAAGAATGCCCCAAATGTAAAGCAATAGTTTATTAAGCGAGTTCATATGTATTTTGCGGAAAGTTTAGGTAGTAGTATCCAGAATATTTTCACACATAAATTGAGATCATTCCTCACTCTACTTGGAATTATAATTGGTGTATTCGCTGTTGTAACGATGTTCTCCACGATATATGGCATGAAAACGTTGATAAATGAACGTATGAAGGAAATGGGTTGGAATAATTCTCTTATCATCTATCCCTCATCTGGTGAAGAAAATATATCGAGCCGTATGAGACACCGTTTCAGACGCATTCAGCGAGAAGCGAAACCATTGACTTTCGAAGATTATCTATTGCTGAAGAAAAATGTGAGTTCGAAATATATATATGGTCAGATCGAAAGCTGGCAGAAGTATCTTTTTAATGATAAAGAAGAAAACCTAAATCTTAAAGCTACTAATAATGAATTTTTCTTAAGTAAAACATACGTGATAAAAACAGGAAGATACTTCAATTCATTCGAGGGTCTTAACTCATTAAAGGTTTGTGTTATAGGTTATCATTTTGCTGAAAAATATTTTAAGAATAAAGATCCGCTGGGTGAAAAAATTAGTATTGGGAATCAACGTTATAAGATTATTGGAATCCTTGATAATGATAAACTAAATGCCAGTGGAATGAATTTTAATACCTGGCAAAGAAAACGTGAACTGGAAGCTGTTTATATTCCACTCTCTACAGGAGCTAAATATTTAAAATCCGATAATGCAATAGATTATATTTATCTTCAGGCAAAATCCGAAAGCGAATTTTCTGATATGAAAAACTCTGTTCGTCAGAATCTATTGGCAAATCACAATATGGGTCATGATTTTTCATTTAACGACATTGGAGCTTTGATGTTGAATATCACGAAAGAGATAAATGAGATGATGAAAAAATGGAATATTACACTTTCAGCTATCGCATCAATCTCACTTATAGTTGGCGGTATCGGGTTGTTCAGTACTCTGCTTATTTCGATAAACGAGAGAATGAAAGAGATCGGTATAAGAAAAAGCATTGGTGCAACTGATCGTGATATCTTTCTGCTTTTTATTCTGGAAGCGATCACACTTTCTCTTTTAGGGGCATTCGTTGGGATCTTTCTTTCAACATTACTGGTTAAAGTGATAACAGTAGCTCTAAAATTCAGTTTCCCTGTTCCGATAGAAGGAATTTTACTGGGAGTAGCTTTTTCTTTATTTATTGGATTTGCTTCCGGTATATACCCAGCTTACAAAGCTTCAAAGATAGATCCGATCAAAGCAATTTATTATTTCGAGTAAAGCTGTAGCTAAAAATTAATTTGACAAATAATTAGGAAATTACAAAATCTTTTCGCATTCAATTAAAAAGGAGGAAAAATGAAAAAATTTACAATTCTATTTTTGATTTTTACATTTAGTATGATGGCTTTCATATCAGGTTGCAGTGAAGATGAACCAACAAGTCCCTCAATTGATCCAAATGATTACGACTAGTACCTGACGGTTTCAGCTGAGCAAGGCAGAGGTGATTATGACATTACAATATTTCCAATGGCAAATAACGTAATAACCTCGATGGAAGTATCAATAAACGGAGTTGATGTTATGATGGTAAATTACATGAGTATGTGGGCAGGTATTACTGAAATGGATGAAGGGCAAACCTATCAAGTTGAGGCGGTCATCAATGAAGTGGATTATTCTTTCACAATTCAAACTACACATATTCCTATAGTTAATTGGCCAATCGACTGGACTGTTACTGAACCTACCACAATCTCCTGGACTTTAGCTTCTAATGCAGAATACCAAGATCTTTATGCAACTGCCACAGATTATACGATATGGGATGAAAACTATGCAGATCTCAATAATTCTGATCGTTCTTTTACAATTCCCGCAAACTGGGTAGACCCTCTTCTTCCAAATTTTTCACTGACGCTAATGGAAATGAATTTTGCTTTTGATGATGATTTAATAATAAACTGTATGTCTTTTGATGAATCATTCTATGGCGGATGGGGAAGAGAGAGTAAACACAATATAATCGAAATTTCCAAAGATATGTATAAGAAGATATTTAATCAAAAATAGAAAAAGTATTTCTATGATTTATGTACTAAAGGCTACCATTTGGTAGCCTTTAGTTTTATCCGATTAAAATATCTTTTGGGTTAAATACTTCAACTCTGTTTCTACCCGTGCTTTTACCTTTATAAAGTGCTGTATCTGCCTCTTTGATACAGAGTTCAACACCCTTATCATTAGAATATTCACTTACTCCGAAAGTAATACTGACATTTATTATTTTATCATTATAGTCAAAGTTGCTTTGTTCAATTCTTCTTCTAACTTTTTCAGCTGTTATTCTTCCACCCTCTAAACTTGTTTCAGGTAGTAAAAGAAGGAATTCTTCTCCGCCCCATCTACCTACAATATCCTGTTTTCTTATACTTGAAACAATTGTATCAGCAATTTTTTTTAAAACATAATCTCCACAATCATGTCCATGTTCATCATTAACTAATTTAAAATGATCAATATCACCCATAACAAGACTGAATGCTTTTTTGTTTCTTTCATAACGTATTGCTTCATAGTTTGTCTTTTCCAGAATATCACGACGATTTGAAATTGAAGTTAAAGGGTCTTTTCGGGAAATTACTTCAAGTTGTTTATTTGCTTTTTCAAGTTTTATCTGGTTGTTAGTTTTAAGATGATAACGGGCAAGAACTACGAATGCAATATTAAGTAATATAAGAAACCCAATCATAAATGAATTTCTTATTCTAATCTGTTTTGAGATTTGATCTTTATTACTTTCAATTGTTAATTTGTTCGTTTCTTTATATAATTCAATATATTCCTCGATTGATGAAGAATATTTCTCAATATCTAAGATCTCTTTATAAAGACTGGATTCTAATAATAGAATATCAAAGAGCAGTTCTTTATCTTCAAAATCAAATGCAATTTTTTTAGCTTGTAAACAATATTCGATTTTCTCAGGTGTTTCTAGAGAATCGGATTGTGATGCAATTTGATAAAGTATTTTTGCCTTTTCGTAAACTTCTTTTTCGGATACAGGAGAGCTTAAATTGGAATTATTATCTGTCGCAAATAAATTAAAAGTAAAAAAAAATATTAACAAGATGAAAGCGAATCTTCTCATATCAATCATCTCCAAAAAGTCAATTAAACAGATTCAGCTGATTTATCAATTCCTATAATAATTGGTTTGTCTTTTGGCCGTGTCATTACTACACAGTTCTTACCTTGTTTTTTCCCTCTATACAGAGCTTCATCAGCCATCTTAATACACTGATCGATATCCATTGGTCTATCATAAACGCTAACACCAAAGGTCATTGTCAATTCCAATTTATTTTCGCTAAAGACATAAGAAGTGGCTTCAATATCTTTCCGGATCTTATCTGCTAAAGCAAAACCACCATCAATATCAGTTTCCGGAAGCAACATGAGAAATTCTTCTCCACCCCAGCGCCCTGTAATATCTTGCTTACGGGCAGATGATTTCATTTGTCTAGCAAGAGATTCCAGAATGAAGTCTCCACAATCATGACCATTGTCATCATTGATTTTTTTGAAATCATCAATATCAGACATCAGCAGTACAAAAGATTTTCCATTCCTGCCAAATCGTTTCTGTTCATGCTCCATTTTTTCAATCATATCTCTACGATTAGACAGATCTGTTAATGGATCTGTTTTAGCAATTTGCTCAAGTTTTGTATTTGCAATGTTCAGAGCTTTATTTGTCCTGTCATTTGTAAAAGCAAGATAAAAACCTACAAAAGCGAATATCATTATTACAGCAATTGCAGAGATCAAAGCTTTTTGAGTAAAATTTTGCGTTTTTATCTGCATAGCTTTATTTTCAAGTTCAAGATCGCGAATTTCTTTATCTTTTTGATAAGATGTAATTTCTATTTGAATCTTATCCTTCTCATATTGTGTAACTTTAAGCTGTGCTTCATTAAGTTCTTTTTCACTAGTTAAAGCTTCAATTTGCTGCATTCTTTGATGTGTCTCAAATTCTGTTTCTTGCTTTTCCTTTTGGAGTGTTAATTGCTGTAATTCAAGATCACGAATTTCGTTTTCTTTTTGCAAAAGCTCAATTTCCCGCTGTCTTTTCTCATCTTCATAACGATATTGCATATCACTTATCTTATGAGAACGCGCTAAAGTGGAAATAGAATCTTGCATTGTAGAAAAAAGTTTATAATACTCTAGAGCTTTTTCGTCTTCACCTCTCGATGTATAAAACTCTGATATCTGCTTATATTCATCGCGCACAAGAACACGAACATTTTCATCTTCATATCGCAATGCTCTCAGAAAAAATTCAGAGGCTTTCTTGTATTGATCATCTTTTTTGTATTCTAATCCAATACGGTTCAAAGCTAATGCAACTTCACTGCGATTATTAGTTATCTCATTTATTTTCAATGCCTTATTATAAAATTCTATGGATTTAGTATGGTTTTTACTGCAACTATATACTTCTGCAATTCTATAAATATCACTAAGGATTATATCAACTTGCCCAATTTGCTCACTTTTCTTTAGGGCTTTTTCCAGATAAAAAGTAGATTCATCATAGTCTTTTAGTAGTGCGTAGGAATTAGCAATATTGTTATACGCTTCGTGTTCATGCTTATCATCATGAAATTTGATTGCAAGTTCTGAAGTTTGTAAACCATAAAGAATTGATTGTTCTGGAGAGATATATAAATATTCTTTGGAAAGGGAGTTTAGAACTTTGATCTTTTCTTCAGCAACAACAATTTTTAGTTTACTTTCAAGGCTATCGATAGTAGTTGACGTATAAAGAGAGTTATTGAGCGTAAAAAGTAATAAGACAATAAGAATATACTTCATAGAATTCCCCTCTCTCCTCCTTATGCAAACTGTAAACTATATTAATTTAATAACATTATAATTTTTTTTATTTTATGTATACCTTTGGCAAGCTTTTTTTTATCAATTGCATAATTTAATCTGAACCAAAACTTTCCGTTAGAACCAAAAATTACTCCTGGCATAACTATCACACCATTCTTGATCAATTCATTTACGAGTAACAAATCATCAATTTTAACATTTATGAATAAATATGGGGAAGAGGTATTATTCAGTATTGTAAGATCTGGCAGAAATTGTTCGAATAGCTTAAGTACATAATCTCTTTTTGTCTTTAGTTTTAACCGAACATCATTCTGTGCTTCTATACCTTTAGCGGATAGTGCTGAAATAGCGACTACTTGAGATATGTATGGGGCACAAGTGCAAATATATTGATGAGAGATAATAATAGGTTTAATAAGATCAGGATTATTTGATACTGCCCAACCTATTCGCCAACCACTCATGCAATGAGATTTAGAAAGACCTGAGATAACGATTATTTTTCCATTTTTTTTCAATAAAGTTATTGGCTTTTTATCAATATAAAGATCACGATAAATCTCATCAACTATAATAAGTATATTTTTCTCATTACATTTTGAAACCATGAAATTTATTTCATCTTCGGAGAAACACCTTCCCGTAGGATTTGATGGATTATTTAAAAGCAAAATCTTTGTTCTGAGTGTGATTTTATTGATGAAATCATCACGATCCAATTCGAAATTAGATTCAGGATCAAGATCAAATTCAACAGCAATTCCACCCAACATCTTGATAATAGTTTTATATGCAATATAAGTTGGATTTGCGATCAGCACTTCATCACCTGGATTTATAAAACTGAAAAGCGAAGCAAAAATGGCTTCTTCAGCACCAGTTGTTACACATATATTCTCATTTAATTTTATTTTGTAGTAGCCAGCTATAGCATTTTGTAACTCTGGTAATCCTGCATTTGGTGTATAGCTGATGTTTCCCTGCTTGATAATATCGATTGCTGCGTCTGTTATAATTTTAGGAGTTGGGAATTGAATCTCTCCTAAGCCGAGGTTAATTGCATCATGTGGAGCTTTATCAAATAACTGACGCAAAGCAGATTTTTCTAATCCGTTTATCCGATTTGCGTACTTTATTGGTTTCATCTTAGAGCATCTTCCAAAGTTACAGCAATATCACTCTTTTCATCTCTATATTTAATAATAATGGGACAATAGATTGAAAAATCATTATTGCTTTTCAACGTGCGTGTACCGGGAACCACAACAGCTCCTTGGGGAATATGTAATGAACCATTCTCATCTTTTGTAAGAAAGTGGTTATTTACAGAATCAAAAACCGGTGTACTACCTGTTATGATAACTCCAGCAGCAATAATTGCATTCTGCTCGATTATCACACCATCATAGATCCCGCAATTTCCACCAATAAACACATTATCTTCTATGATTACAGGATTAGCACCAATTGGCTCCAACACACCGCCAAGTTGTGATGCTGCACTTAGATGTACATTTTTCCCGACTTGAGCACATGTGCCGACAAGAGCATGAGAATCGATCATTGATCCATCATCAACATAAGCACCAACGTTGATATACATTGGCGGCATCATGATAACATTCTCTCCAATATAAGCACCTTCTCTGATGGAAGAACCACCGGGTGCTACTCGGACATTTTTCCTATTTGTGATGTCCTGGATCGGATATGTATCTTTATCAATGAAAGTTCCTAATTGAACAATCTTGCCCATTTTGAAACCTGCAAGAATTCCCTTTTTTACCCAATTATTTGTTATCCATTTACCTTCAATTTTTTCCGCAGCACGAACTTCTCCGGCATTCAATCCATTTCTGAATTTGAGGAATAATTTTTTATCAATATCACTAAAATCAATTTTATTATACAATTCAAGTATTTGTGATTTCAAACTCATAATTAACTCCTTTTGGTAGTTATGAATTAATGATCTACAATCTACAAAATCTTCTTTAAAAACATTCCGGTGTACGAACTTTTATTAAGTGCAATTTCTTCGGGAGTACCAATAGCAACAACTTCTCCTCCTTCATCTCCACCTTCCGGACCCAGATCAATAATGTGATCGGCGCATTTAATAACATCCAGATTATGCTCGATTACAATTACAGTATTTCCCATTGAAACTAATCTGTGAAGTACTTTTAATAATTTTTTTATATCTTCGAAGTGTAATCCTGTTGTTGGTTCATCAAGAATGTAGAGTGTTTTACCTGTGCTTGTCTTGCTAAGTTCTCTGGAGAGCTTGATTCTTTGAGCTTCTCCACCGGAGAGAGTTGTAGAGGCTTGCCCAAGTTTAATATATTCTAGTCCAACTTCATTTAAGGTTCGTAGAATTTTATATATTTTAGGAACTTTATCAAATATCTTAATAGCTTCCTGAACATCCATTTTAAGCACTTCTGCAATACTATAACCTTTATATTTTACAGCTAAAGTTTCTTTATTGTATCGTGAACCATTGCAAATTTCACAATTCACATAAATATCAGGTAGGAAGTGCATTTCGATTTGTCTTACACCACCACCACCACAGGCTTCACATCTTCCACCTTTTACATTAAACGAAAATCTTCCCGGTTTATAACCCCGTAATTTTGCTGCTGGAGTTTGGGAAAACAGGTTTCGGATAGGATCAAATAATTTTGTGTAAGTTGCAGGATTGGAGCGAGGAGTTCTTCCAATAGGCTGTTGATCGATATTTATAACTTTATCAAAATATTCATAACCTTTTATGTTATCAAAATAACCTTGTTTCCTGCTGGATTTATTTAGCTCATTTGCCATAGCAGGATACAATATCTGATTTACCAAAGAACTTTTACCCGATCCCGAAACACCGGTAACACACGTGAATGAGCCAACAGGAAAATCAACATTGATCTTTTTAAGATTATTTTGGAATGCACCATTGATCCGCAGTTTACGTTTATCCGGCTTTAATCTTTCTTCCGGTTTGTTAATACTAAGTTTCCCGGAAAGATATTTTCCGGTCATAGATTTTCTTGATCTCAATAGCTGTTCAATATTTCCCTGGAAAACTATTTCTCCACCATATATCCCGGCATGTGGACCAATATCAATGATCTGATCAGCTGTTCTTATCATCTGCTCATCATGCTCTACAACGATAACAGTATTGCCAATATCCCGCAGATGGATAAGCATATTGATCAGTCGTTTATTATCACGCTGATGTAATCCTATAGTAGGTTCATCCAATATGTACATAACACCCACCAGACTGCTTCCGATCTGACTGGCAAGCCTAATTCTTTGCGATTCTCCACCTGATAATGTTGGAGCTTTCCTATCTAAAGTAAGATAATGTAATCCAACATTTACAAGGAAGTTAAGACGATTATTTATTTCTTTAAGAACTTCTTCGGCAATTAGTATATCGTTTCCTGTAAGTTTAAGATTTTCAAAAAACTCAATTGCATTTGAAATTGACATTGTAGTTATTTCATTGATAGATCTATCTGCAATCTTCACTGAAAGACTTTCCTTGCGAAGTTTTTTCCCATTACAATCAGGGCACTTCTTGTTGCCAATATACTTAATGTAATATTTTCGCATATATTCAGATTTTGTTTCACTCATTCTGCGGGAAAGTGTTGGAATAATGCCTTCAAATGAAGACAAGAAGGAACCAGAACCACTTTTGGAACTCCATTCAAATCTGATCTTTTGCCCTCTGGAACCGAAGAGTAAAAGGTCTTTTACAGTTAAAGAGAGTTCTTCCCATGATTCATTAAGAGAGAAACCGTATTCTTGTGAAATTGCCTTTAGTTTTTTTAACTGCCAGCTACTTTTTTTCTTATTTAATGTTCCCCAATGAACAACAGCTCCTTCCATAATGGAAAGTGATTTATCCGGTATTATTAAGTCAGGATCAAATTCCATTTTAGTTCCAAGTCCATTACAAGACATGCACATGCCAATTGGGCTGTTAAAAGAGAAATGCTGCGGGGAAAGTTCTGGATAACCAATTCCACAACTCGGACAGGAATTAGCTTCCGATAGATTTTCTATTCGTTTTTCATCTACATATTCAATTTTTATAAAACCATTTGTCAGCTTTAATGCAGTTTCAACCGAGTCAATTAATCTTGATCGAATATTTTGCTTAATCACAAGCCGATCGACAACAATATCAATATCATGCTTACTCTTTTTATCGAGTGTGATCTCTTCACTTAATTGCCGCATGATGCCATTGATCTTTACACGAACGAAACCTTCATTCCGTGCTTCTTCCAGTTCCTCTTTGTGTTCACCTTTCCGGTTCTGAACAATTGGAGCAAGGATCTGTAAACGTGTTTTATCAGGATTTTTTAAGATGTGATCTACTAATTGATCAACTGTTTGAGAGCCCACAGGTTCTCCGCAATTGTAACAGAATTGTTTTCCAATTCGAGCATAAAGAATTCTTAAATAGTCATAAATTTCGGTAACTGTTCCAACCGTGGAACGCGGATTTTTGCTCGTTGCTTTCTGCTCAATAGAAATAGCTGGCGATAGTCCTTCAATGTAATCTACTTTAGGCTTTTCCATTTGTCCCAGGAATTGACGAGCATATGCTGATAGTGATTCTACATATCTACGCTGTCCTTCTGCATAAAGTGTGTCAAAAGCGAGTGATGATTTGCCGGAACCGGAAACACCGGTTACTATGATCAATTTATTTCTGGGAATTCTAATATCAATATTCTTAAGATTATGTTCCCGCGCACCTTTGATGTAAATTTCAGTTTTCATTGATAGCTCCAAGTTTGCATCGGATTATTGAAGCTCCTTTAATTGAGTGATATAGAAATCTATTTCAACTGAGTCCTGATATCCCCGGATCTTTTCAAACAATTTGATTCCGCTTTCTATATCATTAGTGTATATTGCAGATTGATATATAAGTTGTATCATGTTTTTATCTGTTCTATTATAATAAACTGCTTTCTCTAAATATGAAAAACCCTTTTCATTTTCATTAGAATCGAAGTAATGGAATGATGCTTCAGCATAAAGCTGAGAAAGTCCTACATAGAATCTGCTTTTTTGATCGATAAAATCAATTGCTTTTTCCATATATTTAATAGCATGTTCATAATCATTTTTTGTATGAGCAAATCTGGAAGTTCGCATAAAAGCTGCTCCATAGTTATTTAGGAGTCTTCTCATATTTGTATCTTTATAAATTGAGTCATCCATAATTCCACGGTAAGAATAAACTGAATCAATATTTGTGATCAATCTCTCCATATCAAATTGATCTTTACCCTTTACTGGAACGAGCCTGCTCACCATTCCTTCATTCCTTAGATAGTCATTGAAGCCAATAGGATCGGGAGTTGTTACTGCGAAATAAATAGGACGTTTACCATAATTATCTTTAATTATCTGAATTACAGCAAGATCTTTCACATATAAAATTTCATCTTTCTTAAAGGTAACAATGAATTCATCTCCAGGGACAGTCCCTTTTATTTTTAAGTGAGTATCTTTCGGAATCCTTCTGGGGTAAAGAGCCGATCTTGGGTCATCCTGGCAAAGATCGATATGACTTTCCGGAATATTGAATTCTACACCTTCATGATCTCTCAATTGTTTAATATACCATGGAGTATTAAGCAAACTTAAATTTGCAATTGTAACATCTTTTCTAATGCCACTGCATTGATCATTTTTAAAATCCATCGCTTTTGCAACTAATATTTCAGTTTTTTCTGTGGGAATGGAAGTTTGCTGATACAACTTCCCGTAAATATCTCTATTGTTGATTTTTGTAGGAGGGATATACTCTATTGCTGCAGGGTCATAAACAGCCTGTGCATACCATACAGGAAAGGTATCATTATCACCATTAGTAAAGATAATAGCATTCTCTTCTACACTATTTAAAATGTTTTGTCCATAATCCAATGCAATATATTCTCTGGATCTATCATGAACAAAATACTGCGAAGCAAGGTTAATTCCGGGAAGAACAAGAGCTATCACGATAAACAATCCCGTGAGGATCTTCCCTTTTTTTCTGACAAGATCTATTAAGGCAATTGAACCGATTGCCATCCAAACAGTCCAAAAGTTATAAGCTGTTGTGAAAAAATAATCACGATCTCTAACTTCAGCATCAGAAAGATTTATGATGAACACCATGGCGATAGAAACCATGAACATAAAAGAAAAGAAATAAGCAAAAGAATGTTTGTTTTTCTTAAAATGGTAATAAGCGCCGCCAAAACCAAGGAAAGTTACGATAAGATTTGATACCAATTGAATTATTGCTCCAGGCATACGTAACCATTGAGATAAAATCTCATTATTAAAAAACTGCCAGCTAAAATAGGTTAGGAATTGATCTTTTATTTGGAAGAAGAATGTAGCACGTCGAACAAACATGCTTGTAACACCGTATTGTCTTCTAAGAATATAATCTGTAAAAAGTTTCAAATTGTGTGGGTAACCTTCATTAATAAAGGGTCTATGAGAAGCTCTGATATACAGAAACAAGTGAGTTGAAATTGCGACACCAATGAATAAAAGAGCAAACAGCCAGGTTCTTTTTGATACTTTCTCTCTTAAGTGATATACAAGAATTCCTAAGAAACCTGTTGCAAACATGAATTTAGGTAGATCCGGTATATGAATAGATTTTCCAATATTCAAAAATATTATATAAATGGCAATTAATCCTAAGGTGTATGCACCAACACGTTTCCAAAAAGTTGAAGTTCGAATTGAACTTCTTAACATTGGATATACAGCAATGAACAAAACTGCCGGGGCTATTTGAAGTGAAGTTTGATGGATCCCAAAACCAAGGAAAAAGATATAAACAATTAACAGCAAAAGATTCTGGTGTGATAGATCCTCAGATTTTTCAACCCAGATCATTGTAAGCCATACAATAAGATTTAATATGAAAGCTAAACCTGAGTAAACCTCTGCTTCAATTGCATTGTTCCAGAATGTGAATGAAAAAGCTGTATAGAAAGCTGCCAGAAAACCACCGAGATAAGCGAGATAAGCGTCTTTTGGTTTGATCCACATT
>DAOUTP010000244.1 GCA_030626645.1 Candidatus Cloacimonadota bacterium | reverse complement strand
AGTATACAACTTACTTAACAAGTTCGTTCTATGACTACATGCCTTTCAGTTACAATGGTTATAATTTAAGGAAACAACCTGAAATTTCAATGCCATATAATTATCCGGCAGGTGGATGGTATGTATCTTACATGCGTTCTGAAACACAAGCAACTGCTACAGACCGTAGGGCATACTACAGTTATCTCAATCCGGATGGAACACTTGTAGAGAGTAATGCTGCTAATTCAGATGTCTATCGTGAAGGTTTCACATCTCTGGCAATCGATCCATATACAGGTGACCCATTTGTAGTTTGGCATGCAACTGATCCGGCAAATGGAGATTATTGCAGCTGGATGACATATGCAACATTCCATATAACCGGTTCTCCAAATGCCTGGAGAACTCCATTTATTCTTATAGATAATCCGGAAATGAGTGTGCCATATACAGGCGCAACAAATGACGAATTTATCTGGCCTCAGGTTTGGGTAGGACCATCTCCACTTGCTGACCATAAAAGAGTTCACACTTATGCAAATAACTATATTGGCTCTAATTATAACAGCCTTTATCTGTATGCAGATTTTTCAGCAGATTCTTTGCTGGCTACATCAGATCTTGATTGGACTGTACAATCTTTCCCATATTTTGATTATATGCACTATGAAGATATTGATCGTGTTAATAAGGATATGATCGTAAGTGAAGTTGATGGGCAAGTTGTTTTCTTTGGAAGCGTATCTGATTCTCTATTTGCTATGTATAGTGATGATTACGGTGAAACATTTACAAAATACACTCAACAGCTTAACCAGCCGTTGGATAATCCATTATATGAAGATGAGTCACGATACTTATGGTATGATGACGACCCGACAAATACAATCCCATCTGAAATGCATATAGTTCCTTCAAACGATCTTAGTCATTACAACGGTGCATTCACAGAGGATCATACAAAAGTGTTATGGATGAGTGGTGTGAACTATAATTCATTAGCTAACATGAACGCTGTGCCAGCTCAGTATATGCCGGCATATATGTATCCAAAAATATTTACTTTTGATATTACAACAGGTGATTTCAGCTTCTATGATCTCGATGTTCAAGGTCTTGATCCTTATGATGATTATATGGCTGTTGCTTTTGACCTTAATGAAGACGGTGAAGTAGATGAATACGATCCTGATAGTGACCCACCTGGGGAACCTATAGTAGTAATGAGTGCTCCCAGTTGGTACTTCGATGGTGATTGGCAGAATGCTTATTTCCATGAAAGTAACTGTAGAATGGTATCTAATGGGAACTGGGTAGTTAATGCCTGGCATGATGGGGGAAAACTTCAAAACGCATATCAAGAAGTGGAAGGTTATGACGGTTGGGTACAACAACCTGAGATCGCTATTATAATTTCTGATGATAATGGTACAACCTGGTCAGATATCAGATACATTAACGCTAATCTACTTGATAATGTGATAGATCCTACAGGTCACTTTGACGGCAACTATGCTCCGGAATTGGAAGGAATGGTTCCTACCGAGATTTCTGTTGGTGATAAGCTTGAGATTCTCAGCAATGAACCAGGTAACTATCATGCAAAATTGAATTTCGTATTCATGGATGATGGTGATTGGGGTTCAGCTGCAATTGCTACGGGTGGTACATATACAAATAACCCTCTATATTACGCAGCTATCGATCTTGAATTTCAGGAAGAATGGATTAACCCAGTTTCTTCTGATGATGTAACTGTTACACCAGTAACAGATCTTCTGGCACAGAACTATCCGAATCCATTCAATCCGACTACAACAATAGCTTACAACATGGTAGAAGATGGTAATGTTTCAATCGAAGTATTCAATATTAAAGGTCAGAAAGTTAAGACTCTTCTTAACGAACATATGACAGTTGGAGATCATACTCTTGTTTGGGAAGGTACAAATGACAACAATCAAAACGTATCAAGTGGTATCTATTTCTACAAAATGAAATCAGGAAACTACTCCTCAACAAAGAAAATGATCCTTATGAAGTAACATTTAGAAGTTAACTGTTATAAATTAGCCCCGGTTCGCCGGGGCTTTTTTTATTGCTTCTCATTCGTAAGTTAATATCAGTAGGATCAATTCAGAAAATTGACCGATAAGCAGTATTTTATATTTCCACCTCTAAGGATAAATTCCCCGAATTGACCGGAATACTCATCGGACGATTAAGGGTAATCGTCCCTACATACAATTGAAGGTTTTAATTCTGACTTGTGATCTTCACGAATGCAAGTATCTTGATTTTATATATTCTAATTGGGATATTTTTTTTTGCATCCATGATTTAAATTGAGGACAGGTGAGTGAAATATTAAAAAAAACAACTCAAAACGGTTTACTTTGACTACCAACGGATTAGTTAAGAGATAAATTTAGGTGAATCTGCTGGGGACATGATTTGTTTTTCCACAGTTTCTCATGATTTATATTCCATTAGTCTTATAGGTCCTTGCAGTAGATGTCAGATGAGGTAGATTTGTTTCTGTTGAAGATAGCTCATCGGAGATCTGAAAGAAAAGTTGAAAGATATCTTTATACTTCGATGAACTAAGTATGAAATAAGAAAGGAAGAAAACTGGACCATTTTAATATCCCTCAACGTTTACCAAATTGCTGTTATTCTAAGTATTAATTGAATATTTATTTCTCTACATTGTAACTCAGTCTGAACATTTAGAGTGGTTACTTTAAATCTTGCAATACGGTTTAACCTCTTGGAACGAATAGGGATTACACAGATTGAAGATCAGGGATCGAGTTTGGAATATTAACAAATAATACATGAAACCTGTTCTGATATATACAGGGATCAATCGTGTGAATTTATTCATCGGTGGATATAGGAAAAAGAGTTATATAAAATCCTGTAATGTATTTGTTATAGGGAAAACAAGTATATAAAAAAAGTGATGCTGGAAACCCATCATCACTTTTGATCTATTATTTATTTACGGAAGATCATTTAATATTTGT
>DAOUTP010000264.1 GCA_030626645.1 Candidatus Cloacimonadota bacterium | reverse complement strand
GGAGAGAAGTTCTAAAACTGCTGCTGGTGTAGCCGGGATAAATCCTTTCTTATCAAGAACAAGATTTCCCATATTCAGAGGATGGAACGCATCAACATCTTTGTTCGGATCGATCTTCATAACAATTTCTGCTTCATCAAGGTGTGAAGGTAACGGTTTTTGTAACATTATTGCGTTTACTTTGATGTCGTTATTTAATGCATCAATCTTCTCTAATAATGATTGTTGATCAATTGATACATCAAGAATTCTGGTTTCAACTTTTATACCAATTTTAGAACCTTGTTTTTCCAGATTCTGCACGTAATATTCAGCAGATGGATCTTTCCCAATTAGCAATATCACTAATTTTGGTGTTATTTTTTTTAGTTCAATATCCTCTTTGATCCTGGCGTAAATTTCTTTAGCGATCTTTTTCCCGGATAATCGTTTATTCATTAGTATTTTCTCAGGATTCGTTGAATTCCAGTTGCTTTTCCGGTATTCTCATCAATTCCAACCACAATTGCATTTATCTGGAGTCCGCCTTCTCCTGGTTTAAATTGTTGAGGCATTGAAGTTATCATTTTTCTAATAACGATATCTTTATCAACACCAATACATGAGTCATGCGGACCTGTCATTCCAACGTCGGAGATATAAGCAGTTTTATTTGGAAGGAGATCTTCATCAGCAGTTTGAACGTGAGTATGAGTTCCAATAAGAGCACTTACTCGTCCGTCAAAATAGAAAGCCAAGGCTCTTTTCTCTGCTGTTGCTTCAGCATGAAAATCAACGAAAATATTATTAGTTTCTTTTTTTATTTCAGGCAATATCTTATCAAGAGCAATAAACGGTGAATCGATTGGATTCATATAAACCTGTCCAATCAAATTGACCACAGCTAATTTTGATTTCCCAACATTTGCAATATACAGAGTTGCACCAACAGCTTTTTCAGAATAATTAAGCGGTTTGAGAATACGCGGTTCTCTCTCAAGATATTCTATTGATTCCTTTCTGTCCCAAATATGATTACCGCTGGTGAAACAATCTACTCCGCACTTAAATAATTCTGTAGCCGTTTTTTCTGTTATTCCTTTTCCGTGCGCAGCATTTTCACCATTAGCAATACAAAAATCTATTTCAAATTCCTTTCTTAATTCAGGAAGATACTTCTTCATCAAGTTTCTTCCGGGTGAACCGAATATATCACCAATAAATAGAATATTCATTATTTTGCAATCGCTGTTTGTCGTGTTTCCCTGATCACCATAACCTTTATCTGACCGGGATATTGCATTTCTTCTTCAATTTTTTCTGCAATATCAGAAGCTATAAATGCTGTATGTTGATCATCAATAGAAACAGGATCAACAATTATTCTTAACTCACGTCCAGCCTGAATAGCAAACGATTTATTAACACCTTCTATAGAGTTGGCGATCTCTTCCATTTTAGAAAGACGTTTCATATATGTTTCAAGCATTTCTCTTCTGGCACCTGGTCTTGCACCGGAAACAGCATCTGCAACTTGTGTTAGAACTGCATAAACACTTTGATATTCAACTTCTTCATGATGTGCTTCTATAGCATTAATAACTATTTTACTTTCTCCATTCTTACGTGCAACATTTGCACCAAGACTGGCATGCGAACCATCATATTCGTGGTCTATTGCCTTTCCGAGGTCATGCAGGAATCCGCAGCGGCGTGCAAGTTCCTGATCAAGATTCAATTCGGTTGCAAGAATTCCACAGATCCAAGCTGCTTCAATAGAATGACGAAGAATATTTTGACCGTAACTTGTGCGGTATTTCAATCTTCCGATAAGTTTTACAATGTTTGGTGAGATATTATGAATATTTGTTTCCATACAAGCTTTCTCACCTATCTTAATAAGATTACCCTCCATTTCATTTGTAATTTTTTCGATAACCTGTTCGATACGCCCCGGGTGAATTCTGCCATCCTGGATCAATTTTTCCAGGGAGAGACGGGCAATTTCGCGACGTACAGGATCAAAACCTGAAAGAACAACTGCTTCAGGAGTATCATCGATAATCAGATCAATTCCTGATGCTTGTTCAAAAGCTCTGATATTCCTACCTTCTCTACCGATTATTCTTCCTTTCATTTCATCATCAGGAAGTGAAACAACAGAAACGGTAGATTCAGAAACGTAATCCACTGCAACTCTTTGAATAGCTGTAGAAAGTATTCCGGCAACAAGTTGATCTGCTTCTGATTTAGTATTATCAGCTATCATACGGATCTCTTTCGCAGCTTCGTTACGAGCCTTATTTTTCAGATTATTTTTAAGGATTTGTATTGCTTCATCACGAGAAAGTTTTGCAATTTCGGATAATTTTATATTCTGTTGTTCAATAAGCTCATCAAGCTGTTCTCTCTTGGAAGCTATCTCGATCTCTTTAGCTTTAATTTCATTTTCAAATTCTTGAAGTTTGTTTTCTTTCTTATCAAGATTTTCTAATCTGTTATCAAGCTTTGTTACACGCTCGTTATATTCTTTTTCTAATGTGTAGATCTCGCGTTTGCGTGTGTTGATCTCTTCTTCATATTCTTTTTGAACTTTGTACCATTCTTCTTTAGCTTCTAAAATAGCAGATTTCTTTAAATTTTCTGTTTCTTGTTTTGCATCATCAATTATCTTCTTAGCAAATTCATTTGAAGAAAGAATTTTTTTATCTGCAGAAGATTTCTTTACGAAATTTATGATCAGGGAAAGAAAAATCCCGATCAGAAACGC
>DAOUTP010000230.1 GCA_030626645.1 Candidatus Cloacimonadota bacterium | reverse complement strand
TAAAATCGGAACCCATAAAATAATCGCTTTTACTATCACTGGAAATTCGTTTCACTTTTTTCAGGGCAGGAAGATAGATCCACTGATCATCATCTTTTCCCGCTTCGTCATAGCTCCAATTCATAAAAGAAGTATTGCGTACATCCGCAGAGGAAACAAAAAACATGATTTTCTTTTCCATATCACCAAAATCTTTTAAGAATTGTTTGATCTCACGTACTCTTTCGTCCCCGCGGGACTTGATTAACGACATTGTCAAATCGCCTTCCTGATCTTGTCCGGTTGGACGGTTAAAAACATTTTCGATAATATTAAGTCCTGTGATTTCCTGTGCTGATAGAATTGCAGTCATTATTAACACTGCCATTAAAATAATTGTAAATTTTCTCATTTTTCCTCCTGATTTTTAATTACTAATTTTCGATAATATTTTTCCATTTCGCTCCTACGGAGCTTTGTTAACTCGTTACCAAACCCCTGTTTGGTAACGCTATGTTCTTTCCCCATTCCCAAAGAGGGCTTTGGGAACGAGAAATTGATTTTATGCTTACATTCGTTTGCACTTGCCCTAATAATCTGAAGATCAGCAAACTGAATATTCCGATGTTTTGCATTTCTTCACTTCTATTTTTTTGTTCGTTTTGGTTCGTTGTTAATCATTTTTTTATTCATCAATTTATTAATGATCATTCCCATAAGTGTAATAAAAATAATCGTCATTCCCAATCTGGCGAGCATAAATTTTGCACCCATGAATTGCAATTCCATAAGTTCCTGCGGAATCTTGATGCAAGCCCAGGCAGAAAGAAAGACCACAATATTTGTGTAGCTCGCACCTTTTTTATGTAATGCTTGCGCCATTGGGAAAGCTATAAATATCGGACCTGTTGGAATTGCACCCAGAAAAAATGCAACTGCTATCCCTTTAATACCGGAACTTTCACCAAGGTGAGTCATTACAAATTCTTTAGAAATCCATACAGTGAATAATCCCATAAGAATTAGAATTGCCGGGAACACCATCGCCATTTGTTTAAAATAATCAAACGATGTTTGCCAGATCAAAGACGATTTTTCCGGAACCCAAATTGAAGTGAGTATCGTTCCTAAAATTACCAAACTCAAAAAGAGAAAGCTTTTTTTACTATTCTTCTTATTCTTTTTCATCAATTGTTCTTTCATAATATCGCCCCCATCAAAGCTGCAATAATAAGTGCGATGATAAAACTGATAGCATTACGATAGATTGTAAATTTCTTTCCCATTGTTTTAATTTCCAATGGTAAAGTTACTATTCCGATCATTGTGAGTGTTGTGATGAATGCAGCTACAGAACTTATGGATGCACCTTCTTTTAAAAAAGATCCCGCCAGCGGAAATGCCAACAACGCCGGCATATGAATTACACTCCCAAATAGAGCAATGGTCACAAATCCGATTACTCCATTTTCCTGACCGAAAAATAATGCTATCTTATCAGCAAAAAGACCATACATAATTCCAATTAGCATAATCACAGATAGAATTGAGGGAGCTATTTTTACTAACGTTTTTAGGGCGATCAGTAACGATTTTTTTGTTTTCTTTTTATCTTTGCTAAATGAAATTATCAAAGATATTATGACCAATCCGTTAATTAATATTACAGTTTTCATTTTTTATCCTTTTTTGCCGCTAAGAACGCGAAATTACACTAAGCTTTTTCTCGTATTTCTTCGTGAACTTCGTAGCTGATTTTTCTTCCATACTTTTATTTTGTTTGTCTTGTTAGTGTTTGTTCGTTGCTAAAATTTCTTTTCATCATTTCTTCCCAAAAAATACATTCGTTTTATAGAGCAACAGATACATAATTGTTACTGTACCTAAGAAACTTGTGAACATATTTAATGAAACCAAAGCTCCTAAACTTCTATTTGGTGGAAATACAGAGAACAACAAAACCAGGAATCCGGCAATTACAACAGTTGCATTAAAGATAATTGCACGTCCGGAATGATGCATTGTTCCTTGCATTGTTTTTTGTTTATTTCCGGTATCTTTTGCATATATTTTATATCGTTCGATAAAGTGAACCGCGTAATCTATACCGATACCAATAGCGATACTCGAAATAAGTGCTGTGGTTGTACTGAGTGGAATATTAAGCAGTCCCATCACACCAAACCCGATAACTGCCGTGATAACGATTGGAACAGAGCCAATAAGACCAGCCCAGAAATTCTTAAACATAAGTGTAAGCAGAATAATGATGATGAAAAGTGACATAATCAAACTTTTGATCTGTCCTTCCAAAATAAGATCGGTAAAGATGAGACCTTTATAACCGGAACCTGCATAATTCACGCTGATACCGAGTTTCTCAAAATCTTTTTTGTATTCTTCTACAACTGCGATGGCACTGTTTATTGCTTTTGAATTATCGCTTTTCAGTTGGATGGTCATATTAGCAGTTTTGAAATCATAATCCACAACTTTCCAGAGGTTCTCAGGATCACCACTCATTTCATAAAGCAAAAGATATTGAGCATTTAATTCCTGCGAATCCGGGATTGTGTCAAATTCTTCTTTATCAGCGTGCATCACTTTGTTCATACGTTTCATATAATCTGCCAATGAAAATGAGTTACCTACAACAGCTAACCTGTTTTCAACATCATTCTGTAATTTATCTATCAATCTCAAAGCTGCCGGAGATTTCATTACATCATTTTCTTCTCCTTCAAAGATAACATTCAGATTACTGGTTCCGCCAAAGTTTTCATTGATGAATTTATCAGTAAGAACAATATCGCTGTCTTTTTCAAATTTATCCAGGAAACTGGAATTGATCCAAACTTTTGTGATTCCGAAAATAGAAACCGCCACTATAATAATGGTAAGAAAAAGTGTAATAGTTTTGTATTTGATCACACCTTCAGCAAATTTGTATGAGAAAGGATTCTTGTCTTTTTTGTTATCAGTTTTCGTCTTTTGTTTCCTATTAGGAAAGCCAAATATAAGAATAGCTGCTGGAATAAGAATTAGCGAAAACAGCATCGCTGCCATCACGCCAAATGCAGTGAAAATACCAAAATATTTTATGGGGAAAACTTCGGAAGTAAGAAGTGAGATAAAACCAACTGAAGTTGTAACGGAAGTCATCACAACCGGTTTCCACATTCCTTTCAGCATATCACTAACTGCTTCTTTGCGGGTTGC
>DAOUTP010000061.1 GCA_030626645.1 Candidatus Cloacimonadota bacterium | reverse complement strand
ATTCCCACATCCAATGAGACACGGAAATAAGAATTATCTCCTATTTTTTTACTATAGCCAATTCCTCCCGCTATATTCGGAAAAGGTATGGTCATAAAACCAGCACCACCGCCACCAGGAGATGCTCCTGCTCCCAGAATTACATCAACACCAATATCAAATGTATAAAACATACCTGTTCGTGTTGAATCTTTAAAGTACCTAGTTTGTGAATATATGCCTCCTCCTAAAAACATAGGAGCTAAACCAGCATGTATAATTACTAACTTTTCAATTTTTTCATTGGGTGATACACTTCCTATACCAAATCCAAGCGTGGTAAAAAAACCGGGTGATAAAATACTTGTAAAGATCGTTTGCTTTTTTACATCCATTTCCAATTCATCAGAAAATGCAAATGACGTCATTACAATGCAGATTATAATTACGATGATTATCTTCATTTAGTCTCTCCTTAACAAAACCGTCATCGCCTGTTTTTAAACCATTTGCTTAAGTGATCATAAATTTCAATATCAGTTTGCGGAATGAATGTTCGTGCAGGAATTATATCCTTAAAATACTGACCATATCTCTTTGTGAATATTCTGTTATCCAGCACCAGAACAACGCCACGGTCAGTTTTATGTCTGATAAGTCTGCCAAAGCCCTGCCTGTATTTCAATAAAGCATTGGGCAGCATATAGTGCATGAAACTGTTCTTTCCTTCAGCTTCCAGCTTTTCCAGATAAGCTTCTACGATCGGCTCGGAAGGAACCATAAAGGGTAATTTGTATAGAATAAGTAGTTGGAGAGATTCACCCGGAACATCTACACCTTCCCAAAATGAATTAGTTCCAAAAAGTACAGAATTTTTGTTCTTCTGAAATTCCTTTAACATTGCAGAGCGTCCCAGCCCCTTGCCCTGCGTGAGCAACAGAATATCTTTGCTGTACATTTCCTCGCTTAAAGTATCATACGCTTCATTAAGATTTTTATAGGAAGTGTAGAGCACCATCGTACCTGCTTTTGTGATTTCAACAGCATTCCGTATTATTTCAATACTCTGTGAAGAGAAAAATCTATCTTTAGGATCGGGAAGAAATCCAGCCACTAAAACCATCGTTTGCTTTTGATAATCAAAGGGAGATTTCACGACCAGCTCCTGAACAAAACCTTCTTCCAGAAGATTCAATCCCATCCTATTGGCAAAATATTTAAAATTATTTCGTATCGCAATCGTGGCAGAAGTAAAAATAACTGAATCTACTGTTGAATATAATTTATCATGCAAAATCTGATCTACATTTAACGGGCAATAAACCAAAACGCCGGAAGGATATTTTTTATCACTGGTTTGGAAAGATTCCATCCAGAAAGCAAAGTCTTTTAACTCAGGATTAAACATTGTAGAAAGCATATTATGATAATCGGAGATCATGTTCACAATGCTGTCCAGTGCTTCTTTATGTTTATCATATTCAATGAATCGTTGTTTGTTTACATCACTAAAGATACTTTTAACACTATTAAAACTTCGTGAAAATTCCTGCCAGAAAATGATGATCTTCTCAATATCTTCGGTAAGAAAGGTGTGGTCTTCCATATTTGTAATTCGCAACTTTCCATAACTACCTTTCTCGATAACAATATCACCAATTTTCTTAAAGAACTCGGCAAAAATTTCTTTTTTATCATCAATTAATTTTTCTGTTTCTTCAATTCTTAAAAGTAGTTCCTTTTTAGATGGGAAATCACTTTTCATAGTATCTGTTCGTAACCTAACCAAAATACCACTTTGATATTTGTTATAAACTGAATGAAGTTGATTGAAAAAGTTATTGAAATCGGGGTAGGAAAGACTAATACCAAGTTCGGCAGGAGCAAGATGCGGTAAGTTATGAGCTTCATCAATAATTAAATTATCAAATTCGCCAAGTACAGCATTTTCACTTTGCATATTAGCTAGAAGAAGGTGATGGTTTATGATCACAAGATTTGATTCTTCTGCTTTGGCTCGAATATCCATTAGAAAACAGCTTTTAAAATGTGGACATCTCTTCTTACGGCAAAGAAAGCTATCGGAAGAAACTTTTTTCCAAACTCTTCTATCTCTATTCACATTAAACGAACTGTTCTCAGAAATATCTCCAGTTTTGGTAAACTCTTTCCAAACTATCAGATTCATATATGAGTTTACCTCTTCTGAGGAGATTATTTTATCCAAATCCAAAGCTGTTTCCAGCCATCTCTTTTCACAAATGTAATTTCCACGTCCTTTAAGAAGAGTCGCTTTAAAGGGAATGCCAACACATTCTTTTACTATTGGTAGATCTTTGTAAAAAAGTTGTTCCTGAAGATTTTTTGTGTTTGTAGAAATAATTACTTTCTTATTTTCACGATGGGTATATTTAATAGAAGGGATCAGATAAGCCAGAGATTTTCCAACACCCGTTCCCGCTTCAACCAGCAGAAATTCCTTTTTTTCAAAATTATCCAGAACTGCCTTTGACATATCGATCTGACCTTCGCGCAGCTCATATTTATCAAAGTGCTTACTAAAAACTCCATCCACACCAAAAATAGTATCAATTGATAGATCTTCCACCTTCCCGGGTTTGTGCTTAATATAATTTCGGTTATGAAAATCAATGCCGGATTTCTGTTTTGTGAGAAGAGCAGTCTCTTTTTGATGCTCTACAATTTCTTTTAAAAACCGTGATAAGCCAATTTTTTTTAACTGAATATTAGATACTTCGAATATCCTGTGATTAACCCTCATGGGAATATTTTTCAGGATAAAATCAATAAGCTTAAGAAGAATTTCACCGGTAGCCTTAGCATCAAAGATTGCACGGTGAGCATTTGAGAGATCGATCTTAAAATACTCTGCTACTGTACCCAATTTATGATTAAGGATAAATGGTAAATAAATTCTGCTTAGATCAAGTGTATCAAGGGTTTGATTGAAAATTTTCGGTAAACCTTTTTCTTTGAATTTCGTGTTTAGAAATCCGATATCAAAAGAGGTATTATGACAAACTACAATATCATCTTTAAGAAATTCAATAAGAGATGTCAGGGCATCTGTTAGATTCTCTCCCGATACCAGCTGTTCATCGGTAATATTCGTAAGTCGTTTTATAAAGTTCGGAATAATTTTTTGGGGTTTTACAAAAACTGAAAATTGGTCTTTTTCTTTACCTTTTTCAAAGCGAACTGCACCGATCTCGATTATTTCATTTTCTACAAAATCAAAGCCCGTAGTTTCAATATCAAGCGCAACAAAGCTAAATTGATCTTTCATGGACCATCCTAATAAAATTTGTTATTGTTAATAAAGAATTATTTTCTTATCCCATACCGCTGCATTTTCTTTATTAGACCCTGTCTGCTTAAACTAAGCGCCTTTGCAGCTTTTGTTTGGTTATCATCATATTCTGTAAGAGCTTTTATGATCATCTCTTTTTCCATTTTTTCTACTGCGTCTTTCAAAGATCTGTTTTCTAATAATTGTACTGTTTCCGTATGCTGTTTGTAATGGAAAATTTCTTCGGAAAGGTCGGAAGATTTAATTGAAGAATCTATTTCCGAAAGTGTGATAGCTCGTTCAATTTCATTTTCCAGTTGTCTGATATTTCCTGGCCAACTATAATTCATGAGATATTTCATAGCTTCTTCTGTAATGCCATTAACTTTTTTATCGATCTTCTGACAGTATTTATCCAGGAAGTGAACAGCTAAAAGCGGAATATCAGATTTTCTTTCTTGCAGAGAAGGAACATCAACCTTTATCACATTAAGTCTGTAAAATAAATCTAACCTGAATTCACCGCTATCAACTCTCTCTTTTAGAGAAACATTTGTAGCACAGATCACACGCACATCCACGTTATGTGTTTGAGTAGAACCAACTCTCTTGATTTCTCCATCTTGTAAAAATCTGAGAAGTTTCACCTGGGTAGAAAGACTTATATCTGCGATCTCATCCAAGAAAAACGTTCCACCATCTGCTACTTCAAAAAGACCTTTTTTATCATGTGATGCTCCTGTAAAAGATCCCTTTACATGCCCGAATAATTCACTTTCCAATAAGGTTTCCGGTAATGCACCACAATATTGAGCTACAAATTTTTTGTTACGTCTATTGCTATTATAATGAATAGCTCTGGCAATAAGTTCCTTTCCTGTTCCGCTTGGTCCTTCCAGAAGAATAGAGGTTGGAGTATTTTTTATTTTTTCGATCATGCGAAAGATTTCTTGAATTTTCTTGCTCTTTCCAATTATATTGGCAAAAGTACTGGAAGAAGCTAATTCTTCACGAATACTTTCATGAGATTTCTGTAAGTTCTCAAATGAAATATTTTCTACAATTACAACGATCTGATTACAAAGGGCACTAATCAGGTTGAACATCCTCTCAGTAAAATAATGTGATCCATGTTTAGTAAAAAGACATACGATTCCCTTTTTATCATTTCTTACTATAAGCGGAAAGAAAATTATATTATTATATTCCGGTGCAAAGTGCGGTTGTTTATAATTCTGGCTCGATCCTTCATTAAAAGTTTCATCTATCAGCTTCATGAACATTGGAAGATCATCATCTCCTCCAGAAATTCCTTTCAAGATAACATATTCCCATGAGTCTTTCACCATTTTATTATTATAAAGCGTAAATATCCCACCTTCTGCATCTGCTAAATCTACTAATTTATCCAATGCCGTTTCGATTAATAAATCAAAATCAGTAATATCATTAAGTTCTTGAGTTATCTCATAGAACTTATTTAGTAATGTCTCTTGAACTTTGGTTTCTTTAAGCTCTGCAGAATATTTTTTAGTAACTTTCTTGATCAGGATATCATTTCGCTCCAGGATATTGATAGCCCCCAATCCCTTGATCAACTTAATATTATCGTTCAGGATCTGCAATGCTTGTTCCCAATCTTCCTCCTCCAAAAGGAGGGATGCAAAATCATAATTAGCTATAGCCAGTTCGATATTACTATTTGATTTTAAAAAGTACTCAATAGCATCTCTCAGCAAGTCCAAAGCCTTTTTTCTATCATCCTTTTCCAGTAATGAACGCAAGTAAGAACATTTTCCTAAAGAAGAATCTTTATCAATCTCTTCAGCAAGTTTCTGTGCATAATCCAAATAATAATTTGCACTTTCATAATTTCTAGTTTCAATAAAGTAGTAAGCCTGATTTAAAGCTCCTTCGATTATTTTATCTTTTGCATTTAAGCCCTTGAAGAAATCATAACTTTCTACCAGATATGCATAGGCTTCCTTAAACTTATGCAGAGAGGTTAGTACACTACCCAGGTTACCATAAAGTTCTGCTTTCATAAGCTCATCTGTAATGCTGGGTAAAAGTTCCAGGCTTTTCGAATAATATTCATATGCCAGGTTAAATTCTCCACGTATCTCAAAAAGTTCACCCAAATTAATATAAGATCTTATTAATCCTTCTGAAAAGTTGGAATCTTTAGATTTTTTAATAGCTTGTTCATAATAATTTATCGCCTTTTGGAAATTGCCGGATTTAAAAAAAAGAGCTCCCAGATTATTTAAGGCAGCGATCACATTTTTGTACATATTGAATTCTACAGAAATTTCTAATGAATTATTATATGCTTCTTCAGCTTTCTCGTATTTTCCGTTATCCATATAAGATACACCAATGTTTAGATAGATATTGGGGATCTGGTCTCTGTCGTTCAATAATAATTGAATACGAAGAGCTTCATTCATACAATTTAGTGATTTTCTATAATCACCTTTATCTTCATACAAACTACCAAGATTACTCTCGCATATCGAAATCCCTCTTAGATTAAACCTCTCTTTCTCAGATTTCAGACTTTTTTGATAAAGTGTTTCAGCTTTTTTCAGTTCACCCTGGTGCATTGCCAGCACGCCCAGATTATTATAAATTGCAGCTAATCCTTCTATGTTGTTGACTTTGGAATAAAGCTTTTCAGCTTCATTGAATTCATTTTCAGCTTTTTTCCAATCTATCATATCATAAGCAATCTTACCTTTTATTTTTCTAAAATCTGCCTTAATTTTAAAGCGGATGTTAGCCTCTTTGATATGATCTGCCGCATGCAGAGATGTTTCCGCCAAATCTGCAGCTTCATCCATTTTTTCCAAATCCAATAAGATATCAGCTTTAAATAAATTAGTTTTCAAGTTCAACTCAATATCATCAGAATCAGTAGTATATTTTTTTAGTAATTCTAATGCAAAAGCTGAGGAATTCATGGTATACAGAGTATCCGCAAGGCCATAAACAACATTTCCTAAAGGCAGTGAGCTTTCAACGGCAAGCTTAAGGGCTTTTCGGAAATGCTCAGCAGCAATATCCAGTTTCCCAAGTATTCTGTTTGCTCTTCCTAACTTAAGAAGAACTTCAACTCTCTTCTCTGGTTTAGAAATTTGCTTTATGTATAATTTATATATATATATCAAAGATTGGTAATCATTCAACTTTGAAAAAGAAGAAATGCATTCATCATAATATGTCGCAGAAGCATATCCCAACATGACAGAAAGATCTTTCTTGAATTCAGGTTCAGTAGAATTTAAAATATTTACAGAATACTCTTTTCGTTCCTTATCAGATAAATTTTCAAAATATTTTTTTATAACAGCTACTTTTTTAATGTAATATTTGCCTTCACACTCCATTATCAATCTGTGTTTTAATAGCAAATTCAGGTCATTGGTAATCGAACCTAATTTACTAATTTCTTTAATCCTGGTTTCTGAAGCATCAGTATCTAATAGAAACACAATAAATAGGAGCTTAAGCTGCTTTGGATTAAGTTCCTTAATATGAAGGGAATAGATAGTTTCTAGATCTATCTTCTTTTTGAGAAAAGAATCAAAATCAAATGTTTTGTTTTTGGACAGCAAGTTATTGATAATGTAGTCTATTATTGATAAACTTCCACCTGAGATATTGTGTATGATCTCACTTTCGGATATTAAAGATTCCTTTTTTTGCGGTAAAACCTTTTGTAAGATATCTGCTATTTGTTCTTTTCCCGGAACTTCAATTGTTATCTTTTTTGAAAATGGAAAAGTATCTTTCCTGGTAAATATAATAAACCGGATGTTTTGTTTTGTTGCATATTGAATAATATATTTAATGAAATCTCTTGTATATTCATCCAGATAGAAATTCTCAAAGATTATTATATTTCTGGGCTTAAGTAATTTCTTTTTACTTAAATGCTCTGAAAGATAATAAAAGAGATCATACTTATTTTTAAAATTGTATTTTTCTGATTCATTAATGATTTCAATATACTCTTGATCATTAATATCTGTTATCATCTGTAATATCTGCTTAAAATGATTGTATTGAAAAACGCGTGGACAATATAATTGAAATTGGTTTTTATTTTCTTGCATCATCTGCATCAGATTTCGAAGAATAAATGATTTTCCTGAGCCGGTTCCACCAATTATTTCAACGATCTTACTATTATCTATTTCGAGAAAATTTATTATATTACTGCTGATTGTATTATCATTTGTTACAAATTGACTCATTACTTTTTCGAGTTTTTTATCCATATAAACCTCTTCCGATCAATTAGATTTAAGCTTAAAAAAGTTAATAGGAATAATTTGTCAACAATGTTTTTCTTGTGTAAAGCATATTTACAGTTAATGCCCTAATTGAAAGCGTTTCAACTTATTAAGGTTTTTAGAGAATTCAATATTTGCTCAGCAGAAATTGATTTCATACAATTAAAATGTTTTTTTGGGCAATTATCACTGCCATGAAGGGAACACGGTTGACATTGTAAGTTGGCAGATAGCAATATTGCTTTTTTATTCATTGGAGCAAATCCCAGCTTAGGATGAGTTGCTCCAAAAATAGCAATTTGTGGTTTCTCCAATGCAGCCGCAATATGCATTGGACCACTATCGTTTGTAATCATAACATCCATCATATTAATTGCAAACACAAGTTGCTGCAGGTTTAATTTCCCGCAAAGATCAATGACATCAGTTTCAGTTAAGGAATTCAATTCCTCCACCAGATCACGTTCTGATTCTGAACCAAATATTAGAAATTGGCAATTCCATTCAGTGGGAACAGAATCGATGAATTCAGCTAACAGATTAAGCGGATATTGCTTTGTTTTATGAAGTGCTCCAGGGAAAAGTCCAATGTACTTTACATTTTCATTTATTATAAATGCTTTTGGCATTTTAGTATTTTTTACTGGAAATAATTTAGGCACAGACATTTCACTTTCGATTCCAATTTTCTTTAATGCAGTGAAATACAATCCAACCGTTGATGAAATGACTTTATTTGTTTTGCCCTTTACAATTTTGCGTCGCAAAAAGTGCTCTTTATTATATGTAACTGTTCGCTTTGCGTTAATGAAATTTTTTATAATGAATGTATTGAACTTAGAATGAAGGTCTATTGCCATATCGAACTTGATCTTCCTGAGATTTTTCAGAAGTGTATATTTATTTTCCCAATAATGGATCTCATCCACACAATTGAACATCTCTACGATTGGTGCAAATACTTTTTTTGTGAGATAATGGATCTGTGCATCTGGAAATTCTCTCTTTATAGCCTGTACTGCCGATTGAGTGAGGACAATATCTCCCAAAGAACTAAGACGAATAACTAATATTTTTTTCATTTGTTGGAAGCAGGATCTTCAGGATATATGAAAATATAATTTATCATTTTTTTTACTCTCTTCTTCGTCCGGATCTTCCGGTTT
>DAOUTP010000304.1 GCA_030626645.1 Candidatus Cloacimonadota bacterium | reverse complement strand
TGGTATTGCAAGGGGTTTGGCTCAAATGAGTACTTTTGAAGTTCCATTTGCCTTATCTGTTATTGCACTTGCTATTCAATACAATACTTTGAATATTACAACAATTGTAGCAGCACAGCAAGGGGGCATTTTAAATTGGACTCTATTTACAAATCCTCTGGCAGTAGTTGCCGCTATGATATCACTTTTGGGAATGAATATGCATTCACCATTTAGTATCGTGCTGGCTCCTCAGGAAATTCCAATTGGTCCTCCGATAGAAATGAACAGCAGTTTTTTGGCAACATTACAAACTAATAGAGGTCTATTTGGAGCTGCAAAACTGGTTCTTTTTATGAACCTATATTTCGGTGGAGCAGCTCATCCAAATATATTTATTGCCCTTCTTATTATGGTTATAAAGACATTCTTAATTTATATGTTCTCTGTTTTTGTGGGAGCAGCTTTTCCAAGATTCAGGCCTGAACAATCAATGCGATTTTTCATGAAGTGGCCCACAATAATTGGAATCGCATCAATAATTTTAGTTGCCTATTTTTAAGGAGACATTGTGAATAAAAAAGAAATTAATAATATTGAAAAAGAAATGAGATTAGCAAATGAAGGTTTATCTGAGACAGAACGTACATTATTTAGTGATGCCCGTCCAGTCCCTGTAAAACCTTTGAACAAATATCTAGAGAAATTTCTTAATTGGGCAAGAGCTGAATCTTTGTGGATATTAGCTTTCGGAACAGGTTGTGGAGCGATTGAATTGAGACCGCTAATGACGTCACGTTTCGATATGTTCCGTTATGGAATAGCTCCTCGTCCCACACCCAGGCAAGCTTCTGTGTTTGTGATAGGTGGATACGCTTCCATCAAAACGATAAAAAGAATCGTGCGAAGTTATGAACAAATGCAGGGTCCGAAATTTGTTATTGCCCTGGGAAGCTGTACGATAAATGGTGGAATGTATTACGATAGTTACTATACGATAAACCGAATCGATCATTATATTCCAGTAGATATTTATGTTGCAGGCTGTATGCCGCGTCCGGAAGCATTGATAGCTGGTTTTAATAAATTAAAGATGCAGATCAAAGCAGGGAAATGTGACGGGATGAACAAATATGCCGAGAATTTCGATTGGTATAAGGAAAATCAGAAAAGAGTTATAAAAGATTGGAACATGCCGGATTACAACTGGTAGGAGATAGAATGGAACAAATATTAAATAGATTAAAACAAAAAATTGAGATCGAATCTGTTATCAATAAAAGGGCTGATCTTTACTTTATAACCATTAAGAAAGAGCATATAGAACTTGGTCTTTCTTATCTAAAGCAGCAGGAAGATTTTACACATTTAGCTTTTTTGCAAGCTGTAGATTATATCGAAGACAATAAATTCCAATTAACTTATATGCTTTATAATTACAAGATTAAGGTTAATCTTGGAATCAAAGTTTTTATTGATAGAGATAAATCTGAAATGACATCCATACATAAACTCTGGTCTCATGCCTGGCAATATCAACGAGAGTTAAAGGAATTGTTCGGTATAGATTTTCCAGGTTCTCCAAGAGTAGATGAATCTTTTGTATTGGAAGGTTGGGAAGAAATACCACCAATGCGAAGAGATTTTGATACCTTGGCTTATTCTGTAAAAACGTTCTATCAGCGTCCGGGAAGATCTACCAACGATCCAAAAAGATATATGAAAGAAAAACTATATAAAAATTTTGCTAAATCCCCTGAGAGCGGGAGGAATGATGAATAAAATATCAAAAAACAAATATAACAATTTTAAAGCAGATAGATCCAAATTTCCACAAATGGAAAATGGAAAAGCGATTATTGATCTTGATTCTCATAAATTTACAAAATTGTGGCAAGGTCCTCAACATCCTGGCGTTACCGGGAATATGGCAGTTGAACTTACCATTAGCGGTGATGAGATCGTTCATGCAAAAACTCATGTTGGATATTTACATCGCGGATTTGAAAAACTGCTGGAGCGAAGAAAATATATTCAATGCTTTACTATTGTATGCCGTATTTGTGTTCCCGAACCCGATACAAATGAATATTGCTATTCTACTGCTGTAGAAGAATTAGCAGGGATAGAAATTCCGGAAAAAGCAAAATGGATCCGCACATTAAACATGGAAATGTCTCGTCTTGCAAGCTTCTTGATGTGGCTTGGTGGTCAAGCAGGTTCACTTGGAATGGGCGCAATTGGTCAGTGGACTGTGGGTATGCGTGATTTCTGGTTAGATCTTTTTGAAGAGATGACGGGAGGACGAATTTATCATATGTATATGATCCCAGGTGGTGTGAGAAAAGATCTTCCCGATGG
>DAOUTP010000250.1 GCA_030626645.1 Candidatus Cloacimonadota bacterium | reverse complement strand
GAACAAATGTTTATAAATAGAATATGAATATTGTTTATCCTGATTATAAAAACTCGATAGTAAATCTGGTCTCATCCATCTTAAAAGCTTACGATGTTAAAAGCGATCATCCACCTTTGGAACAGCTTAATGCAATAAATCTTAAAATGAAAAAGAATATCATTCTTTTCATTCTTGATGGTTTCGGGATGAACTTGCTTACCAAATTCGCTTCTTCAACCACATTCCTAAATAAGAATTTCATCTCCCCTATTACATCTGTATTCCCATCTACTACAAGCGCTGCGATTACCAGCCTGATAACGGGGAAAACACCATGGGAACATGGAGCTATCGGCTGGACTCTATATTTTAAAGAATTTGCAAAAAACATTGATTATCTTCCAAACTGGGATTCAATTACTTATAAAACACAAAATGCTAAAAAATATAATGTTATAGATTATGTTGGAGCAGACAACATCTTCAATAAAATATCAGATACGAACCCTGATGTTCAACAATTTTATCTTACACATAAAGAACTGAGTCAAAGTCCAAATGTCATCAGAAATTCCGGTACTGCCGAGGTCATACCCTATTCTGATCATGAACATCTTTATAAAACATTAAACAAATTGACCTCAAAAAATAATCCTGGTAGAAAACTGATCTTTGTTTATTCTTCTTCTCCTGATAAAATTGAACATCATCATGGTGTATATGCAGATGAAGTTGGCAAATTCATTCAGAAAACAGATTCATCTCTTAAGAAATTGAGTTCACAATTGGCGGGAACCGATACAACAATTTTACTTACAGCGGATCACGGTTTGATTGATGTTGATAAGTATTTCTATGTTAATGAAGATAAAAAACTTTTCGATAGTATGATCATGCCTACATTCCCGGAACCAAGATTTATCAGTTTTTTTGTTAAGAAACATAAAATGAAGCAATTTGAAAATGCATTCCAAAAATATGAAAACAAATTTTTACTATTTGATCGCGAAGAATTTCTGAAACATAAATTTCTCGGAAGAGGTAAGATGCATCCCAAAATTGATGATTTCATCGGTGATTATTTGGCAATTGCAATCTCCGATGCTGCTATGAAATCAATCTATATGCAGAATGGAAAATGGAAAAAAGAATTTTATGCACATCATGCCGGACTCACAGAAGACGAAATGCTGGTTCCACTGATAAAAATCGATACTTAATATGAAAATAGTTTAACTGAAAGGTAGTAATTCATTTTGGGAAATAGGAAAAGAGAAAACATAGTAAATCAGAACAAAGCTTATATTTTTGCTGCTATCGCTGTTTTATTCTGGTCTACAGCATCCACATCATTTAAAATTACTTTAAGTTATTTGAATACTATCGAGACGTTATTTTATTCATCTCTTACAGCTTCAATAGCATTATTTGTTATAATTCTTTTCCAAAGAAAAATTAGGAATATATTCAAATCAGGAAGAAAAGAAATATTAAATTCAGCCATTTTGGGTTTCATGAATCCGTTTTTTTACTACATAATTCTTTTTAAAGCATATACGTTGTTACCAGCTCAGATAGCTCAGCCGCTAAATTTTATCTGGCCTATCATGATCGTCATTCTCTCAATACCAATACTTAAGCAGAAAATTCCAATAAAAAGTTTACTTGCGATATTTATAAGCTTTTTCGGTGTTTTATTGATATCAACTAAAGGAAGGCTCTTCAGCTTTCAAATTGATGAACCTTACGGAGTTTTCTTAGCACTTTCAAGCTCATTTATCTGGGCACTTTTCTTTATAATTAATGTTAGAAATAAAAGAGATGAAGTTATCAGTCTTTTCTTAAGTTTTACCTTTGGCAGTATCTACACATTCATCTTACTCTACCCGAATCTTTCATTACCTCCTTTACCCGGAATTCTTGGAGCGATATATATTGGTTTATTTGAGATGGGTATAACCTTTGTGATCTGGATAAAAGCCCTGAAATACTCACGTACAACAGCACAAGTTAATAATATGATCTATCTTACACCTTTTCTCTCATTGATCGTTATAAGAGCTGTGATTAAAGAAAAAATCTTACTATCAAGTATTATTGGAGTTATATTTGTAGTAAGTGGTATTATTCTGCAAAAAAGAATTGGAAGCAAACCAGATTCGAACAACTGATCCATTAATAAAAAAAAATGAGAGTATAAGATGAATCTCCAAATTGGAAAATAGAAAGGAAGATAATAGGTAGTTTTGAGAATTCAGTATTCTCCAAACATTCAGGATTAATGTTCTTGACATCTTTAATTAAATTTTAAATTTAAACAAAAAATAGGAGGAAAAATGAAAAAAATTGTTTTATTAAGTCTACTCGTTTTGTCTTTATTGTTACTCACAAGCTGCTTTGAAACCACAGAACCCGATGAATCAGCAACACTAATCGTAGAAAGTATCCCTACGGGAGCAACAATCATTTTGGATGGTGATCAGACAAGAGCGGTTACTCCGGCAACCCTGGAGATCGAACCGGGTTATCATGAATTAAGACTGGAACTAACCGGGTATCAAGACTATTTTGAGACCTTTACTGTAGAAGATGGTGACACCTATAATGTAGATGCAACTCTGATTGAGGCTTATGATACATCTCTCCAGATGAGCAGCGTTCCTGCAGGTGCTTCCATTTACATTGATGGAACATATACAGGGTTAATCACTCCAGATACGATCGATGGATTAGTACCGGGATATCATTTCGTGAGACTTTATTTAGCAGGTTATAACGAGTATAATGTATATTTTAATCTGGTGGAAGGAACACCGTATGTAGTTACTGCAAACCTGGGAACTCCTCAGCCGCCTTTACCTGTATTTGATATAAGCTACCCTTCTGATCAGCAGCAATTCGATGATAATGTGATTTATTTAACAGCAGATGTCG
>DAOUTP010000190.1 GCA_030626645.1 Candidatus Cloacimonadota bacterium | reverse complement strand
TTTTACATTAACATCAACCTTACCATGGTAGAAAAGAGAATCTGATCTAACGCCGCGGTATATGCGGTATTCAATGATCCTTTTCTCAATTGGCAAAGGTTTCCAGCTTAATACTAATCCACTCCCGTCATCATCTGGAATGTCATCTGCTTTCAGGTTTTCTACAATGTAGCTTGATGTATCAACTGCAGCATGTGAAGGGATTGGAGTCAGCAAGAAACTAAAAACCATTAAAAACAGGATCAATCCTGTTTTAGAATAGTTTAATTTCATATACTTCTCCTTTTTATTATTCTCACAGCTTTTTTTATGAAAAATATTTTCAACAAACATCTATTTTACCTTATTATGTCAATCATAATTTAAGCATTAATAAAGAGTAATCATTCTTCAAAATTAATTAACCGAGTCCGCAGTTGATCCTGAGATGAAATATCTCTGTAATCTTGCTATCGATGACAAGAATTTATCCATCTCATTTTTGGGGACGGGAGGACCTGAAACGTTCTTTAATCTTAGAGGATTAATGGGTTTATTGTAATGATAGATAGTATAATGCAGATGATTGCCGGTGGATAGCCCTGTTGATCCTACATAGCCAATAACATCATGCTGTTTAACTCTACTTCCTACTTTGTATTTCCCATAACTGCTAAGGTGACCGTAAAGTGTTTTGTATCCATTACCATGTCGGATTATGATGGTTTTGCCATACCCGCCTTTTTGTCCGTTTACAGTTGGGTGTCCACCCTTCCAACCTCTATGAATAATTGTTCCATCAGAAGATGCTTCTACTGGAGTTCCATAAGATGCAGCATAATCTACTCCATTATGGAATCTCGTTTTTTTGGTTATTGGATGATATCGGCTTCCAAAATATGATGAGATCCTTCTATAGTTTAGAGGAGACTTCAGGAATGCTTTTTGTATACATATTCCCTTGTTATCATAATATCTGGTTTCATTTTTCTTATTTGTATAACGATAAGCGAATTCATTATAACTTTTACTGGAATATTTTGCAGTGAGGATATTCCCGGCTTTTACAAAATTTCCATCTGAATCTATGTTTTTTTCGTAAACAATATGGAACTTATCTCCTTTTTGCGGATCTATAAAAAAATCTATATCCCATTGGAATATCTGTGTGAACATAACAATAGTTGCAGCATCAATCCCTTCATCACTCATGCCTTGCCATAGTGAAGATACTATCTCACCTTCAGAAACAAAAATTTCTCTCACTAATTTTAGGGTGTCAATTTGAGAATAGAAAACGTTTGAAGTATCTCTAATAATTCTGTAATTATGAATCTGGTCGGGCTTGAAACTGAGTTCGTGAATGATATTGAGAGAGTCTATTTTAACTGTAAAACTATCATTGGGGTGAGCACGTCTAAGATTATAGAGTGTATCCAGTTTATTTACAAGCTTGTAAACTAGAGCATTGTCCAATCCTTCATCCAGAAGTGCATTTGCAAGTGTTTCACCTTCTTCGAGCACACCTGTTTTATAGATAAAGGGATCAATCTCTTCAGGTATTTCCTCATTTGATTTTGAACAAGCCAATAACAACAATAGAACAAATATTGATATTACTACTTTCCTCATATTAAATATTCCATTTTTTTTGCTTTTTTGTAGTAAGTGTAAAATATGTCAAATAAAATCAGGAAACAAGCAAAAAACTTGACCTATAGAGTAGTTTGAAAGGATTTGATTATTAATGTTAATTATTAAAGGAGTTATATGTTTAATATAATTGGCGCTATTGTAGCATTGGGAATTTTGGTTACAGTTCATGAAATGGGGCACTTTATTGCTGCTAGAATATTCAAGGTAGAAGTAGAGAAATTTTCTATCGGATTTGGACCCAAATTATTGGCTTTTAAAAAAGGGAAGACAGAATATAGAATTTCGTTGATCCCGCTGGGTGGATATTTAAAGATGAAAGGTGAAAATCCTGATGAAGAAGTTGAAGATACTGAAAATTCATTCAAAACAAAAACATGGTGGCAACGTGCAATAATAGCTTTTGCCGGACCTTTTGCTAATTTAATTTTAGCTCTGCTAATTTTCATTCTCACCTTTGCAATTGGTAAACATTTCGAAGATCAACTTCCAATTGTGGGAGAAGTTAGTGCAAATTATGCAGAATTTGTACAAGAAAAAGATACGATCATCCAGGTGAATGATAAAGATGTATACGGTTGGACTCAGATAATTCAACATACAAGAATTGCTGAAGAAAATACGTATCTAATAGAGCGAAATGATGAGCAGATCTTAATTACAAATAATGAAGTTGAACCCAGAACCTGGGTAACGGAAATTTTGCCGTTTGTCCCTGCTATTATTGGAGAAGTGGCGCCCGGTATGGCAGCGTACAAGGCCGGTTTAATGGATAATGATGAAGTTTTGTCGGTTGATGGGATAGACGTAAACAATTGGTATGAAATGCGTACAGCGATCACAACAAATAAGAACGAATCAATTACATTAAGGATAAAACGCGGTGATGATATCTTTGAAAAATCTTTAGCACCGGAAGAAAATATTCTGGATAATAACAGAATTATCGGGATCACTCAGTACATGCCTGTAAAATATATTGAGAAATATAGTTTATTAGAATCAGTAAAATACGGTACGATTGGAACCATTAACTTCGTATATCTAAATTATGCTATGCTATATAAATTGATCACAAATCCAGGTGCGATCAAGAATAATCTTGGTGGTCCCGTGATGATCTATGCCATGTCCACTCAAACTGCGGATAAGGGAATTGATAGTATTCTCTCTTTTATAGCAGCTATCAGTATTATCTTGATGATCATGAACTTACTTCCAATTCCAATTCTGGATGGAGGTCATATTTTCTTCTGCTTTATAGAAGGGATCAGGAGAAAACCTTTGGGCATGAAAATTCAGATAGCATTACAAAACATTGGACTTTTCATATTGATGTTCCTCATGGTTTTTGCTTTCTGGAATGATTTCAGCAGATTATTCAGCCGCAGTAGTTCCATCAAAGAAAACAAAGTTCAGATCGAGAATGTAAATTAGAAACCTTGAAATTGCTTCTTTCAACACATCTTGCAATTAGCAATTTTAAGGTTGGGATTGAGTATAGGTAAATGAAAGAAACCTTAAAAGGATTAAGTAGAAAGAAAGATAGAGAGAAATCCTTTCAAGGTTAAAATAGGAGAATATTATTTTCGAATTTAAACTTGAAGCAACCAGCGGAACAGCCCGAGCAGGTATTTTACAAACTCCTCATGGTGTTATTAAAACACCAATTTTTATGCCGGTTGGCACGCGGGCAACTGTTAAAACTCTCGATCCTCAAGATCTTCATGATGTAAATGCACAAATAATTTTAGGGAATACATATCATCTTTATCTGCGTCCAGGACACGAGCTGATAAAAAATGCAGGTGGTCTGCATAAATTTATGGGTTGGAATAAACCGATCCTGACAGATAGTGGTGGTTTCCAGGTAATGAGCTTGGCTGGTCTGCGAAAGATCACCCCGGAAGGAGTTCGATTTCAATCTCATATTGATGGAAGTTATCATATGTTCACACCGGAAAAAGTGATTGAAATTCAAAATGCAATTGGAGCTGATATTATCATGTCTTTTGATGAATGTCCTCCATATCCGGCTACAAAAAAATATGTTGCAGATTCTCTAAAAATAACTCTGGATTGGGCAGCAAGAGGAAAGGCAGTTCACAAAAATACTGAGCAGCAGGCATTATTCGGAATTGTACAAGGTGGCATTTACGAAGATCTGCGCGAAGAAAGTGCAACAAAATTGATGGAGATGGATTTTCCAGGGTATTCGATTGGT
>DAOUTP010000099.1 GCA_030626645.1 Candidatus Cloacimonadota bacterium | reverse complement strand
GAAGATGGTGTATACATCGAAGGACGCGGTTCCTTCTCCATTGATCAGCATCGGGTCAATTTCCAGTTTGGGGGTGATATGTTCTGGGAGATCAAGAATGGCAAGAAAGTGCGACCGCTCAAGAAAGTTCTCTATAAATAAAATAATCCTGAATTCTGGAACAGCGTCGATGCTATTTGTGATGAACGATTCTTCAAAACATTCGGTGTAACGAATTGCGGCAAAGGTCAACCCGGCCAACGCGGCAGGATGACTCATGGCGGAGCTTTAGCCCGTTTCCGTAATATTCGGGTAGGAGGTTCCCAATGATAACTAAAAAAGATATGCAAAAAGCTGCCGAATTTATTCGTAAATATAGTAACGCTGATGACTTTACTTTCAGCATCAATGGCTCGGAAGATCTGCTGACCCGTTTTGCTCAGAACGGCATTACCCAGCACATATCCGGCAATAAGTTAAATGTAAGTCTGAGTGTTGCCTTTGATCATAAAAATGGAGCAGCCTCCGGTAATAACCTGGATGAAGATTCTCTCAAATATCTCATTAAAACTGCTGAAAATATGGCAAAGCTGAATCAGCCCGATCCGGAATTTGTGGCAAGCGAAACTGCTCATGATCTGCCGGAAGTAGATAATTATGCCCAGAGTACTGCTGATCTGCCGGTAGAAAAAATCGTTGATGATATTCTGACATGTGTTAAAAACGCTGAAGGTAGAGATGCCAAACTTTCCGGAATATCCCAGAAACATATTTATGATACTTTCCTGATTACCAAGAACGGCTTTGAAGGTTTTGATAGATCAACCAGCTTCTCTCACTCTATGACCTTGAAAAAAGAGGGAGTTGAAACAAAAGTATCAAGATCAGTAAAAAATCATGCCAAATTCAGTATGCTTGCCATGATCGACCAATTGAATTCTCAATTCGATAGTTTAAATAATCCGGTGCAATTGGCAAAAGGAAAAATCCCGGTTATCTTAAGACCGGCTGCAGTTTTGAACTGGCTCTTCTATCTTATCTGGACTTTTGATCGACGTACTGCTGATGAGGGACACACACCCTTCACAGATCAGATCGGTAAGCAATTCTTTGGAAAAGATTTCACCTTCCGTTCCCGCCTGGATGATCCCGATCTGGAAGCCAGCAAATTTATTAATGGCGGAATTCCGGCTGAGAATATCGACTGGATCGTGAATGGTGTACTCAAGAATATGAGTGCAACCAGGTATTATGCCAAAAAGAATAATTTGAAAGCTTTGCGCCCCTATAACATCATAGTGGAAGGCGGAGATACAACTGAGGCAGAAATGATGAAAATGGTAGATCGCGGTGTGATCATAAACAATTTCTGGTATATTCGCCCCACTGACCGCAAAACCGGTGAATGGACTGGACTGACCCGTGATGGAGTACTCTATTTCGAAGACGGCAAGATCCAGAAATCGGTAACGAATTTCCGCTGGAATGAGATCCTGCACGATGCTACCAAACGCATCCTGGCGCTGGGACCAAGTGTTCAGCAGGAATATTATGCCAAGGTTCCGACTCTACTGATCGATGATTTCAATTTCGTAGATGTAACAACGTTTTAGGGATTTTTAGTAGGGGCGATTCACGAATCGCCCCTACGATAATTTTCGTTTTAATGAATATTCAGTAGCTTTAGCAGGAATATTGTTCTCAGATATATCTTATTATTCATTTTAATGAATATATTGTTATCTTTAACAGGAACGAATTATAAAAATACTGGATTTGCAGGAAAGATCGATCTAGAAGCGTAACGTAAAGGTAGTCTCCACATTTGGTTCTGATTGAGCTGTGAGAGTACCTCCGTGCATTCTCATGATCTGTTTGGATAAACTTAACCCGATGCCTGAACCATCCGGTTTTGTTGTAAAGAAGGGTACGAAAATTTTGTCGATAACCTCTTCCAAAATTCCCTGTCCGTTATCTATCACCTGCACAGCGATCCTGCCGCGTTTATCCAGGAAAGCTCTCATTATAATTTTGGCATTTTCAACATCAGAAAGTGCATGTATGGCATTCTTCACCAAATTTATCAGAACTTGTTCGATCAATTCTTCATCGGCCGTCAATTCCAAACTGGATGATGAAATATCGATCACGCATTCAATGCCTTTCAACGTGAGATCTTTTTCCATTAACAGGTGAACATTATTAAATATTTCTTTTATCAGAATAATATCAAATTTTGGTTTAGGAATCTTAGTCAGATTGCGATATGATTCTACAAAATGGACTAAGCCGGTACTTCTTTTAGTAATAGTTCTCACTGAATTCCGAATATCAATTACGGTTTCATCATCGATCATCTGAGGTTTGTTATCTGTTGTATCAATATCTTTTAACAGTTCATTTATTGTGGAAGATAGTGATGCTATAGGTGTAATAGAATTCATGATCTCATGTGTGAGTACTTGAATAAGTTTTTGCCAGGCTGCCATCTCCTGTTCTTCCAATTCAGATTGAATGTTTTGGATGGAAACCAAAATAATGCGTTGCATTCTAATCTTGAATTCGGTAGCATAGATCGCCAATTGCAGCATCATATCGTTATCGATAACCTGAACCAGAATTCGATCACCGGATTTCATCTTTATCAGCTTTTCCACCAGTTCTGAACTGTAATTTCCCAGATCTCTAATATTTTTCAGTTTACTGATCTGAAAAAGTTTTTTAGCACTGTTGTTGATCATCTCTACAGAGCCGTCTTTTTGAAAAGCGATGAGACTAATGCCAATATGCTGAATTACATTCTGCAAATAGTGATAGTGTTCTTCTTTTTCTGATCGGATCTTCTGGAAATCTGATATCACATCATTAAACGCATCTTTCATTTCATCATAAGCAGAACCCAATCCTTGCAGTTGGAAGCTTCGCGAAAAATCAGCATAACGTATTGATTCAAGAAAACTTGTAATATATCTATTAGTTTTCTGAACATATTTTATCAGGTCGAAGATTTGAAAAATTATTAAAATCCCCAACAAAATTGGAGTTACATTGAACCCAAATCTATAAATTGAAATGAAAACAGCCAATATCATTACAATGATCAGAATTATGCGAACAACTATATTAATTTTAAAATTTTTATAAACCATATTTTTCCAGTCTCCTATATAAAGAAGCCCTGGTCAATCCCAGTTCTTTAGCAGCCTGACTGATATTGCCGTTACTTTTTTGTATTGCTCGTTGAATAACATCACGTTCCATATCTTCAATATTATAGGTGTTTAACGTTCCTTCATCTCCGTTGCCTTGCTGTGTCTTCAGCATGAAATCACTCGGTTGCAAAATTTTAGATTCACTCAGTATGACAGCTCTTTCTACAGCATGCTGCAATTCCCGCACATTTCCCGGCCAATTGTACTGACGAAGTTTTTTTATTGCAGTGGAACTAACTCCTTTAATATTTTTTTTATATTTATGGGCAAATTGCTGCAAAAAATGTTCGACTAACAAGGGAATATCATCGTCTCTATCGCTTAGTAGCGGCAGGGTGATCTCAACTGTGTTTATACGGTAGAGCAGGTCCTGACGGAAATTTCCTTCTTTAGCCATTTGGTAGATCGGCATATTGGTAGCACAGATCAAACGAACATCGATAGGTATTGGTTTGTTTGAACCAACACGAATTACTTCTCTTTTCTCGAGTGCAGTCAATAATTTCGATTGCAAGGGAAGTGAAAGATTTCCGATCTCATCAAGAAAGAGAGTTCCTCCCGAGGCAACTTCAAGTCTTCCCGGTTTGTCTCTTTTAGCATCTGTGAATGAGCCTTTCGTATGACCAAAGAGTTCACTCTCAAATAATGTTTCACTGATCGCTCCCAGATCGACACTTAAAAACACATCGTTCCTGCGAGCTGAATTCCGATGTAGAGCTCTGGCAACAAGTTCTTTTCCTGTTCCATTCTCACCTAATATTAACACACTGGCGTCAGTTGCAGCTACTTTCTGAATAATATTATATACTTTATACATCTCTGCTGAATCACCTATAAAATCGTGAAATGGTTGATCCAGTTTTTTGCATAATTCATTTCTGGTGAGTCTTAATTTATTAGCTTCGATCAAAGAACCACGTAATTTTAGAGCAGAAGAAATTGTAGCCAATAATTTTGCATTCTGCCAGGGTTTTAAAACAAAGTCCACAGCTCCTGCCTTTATTGCTTTTACAGCACGCTCAACATCCCCATAAGCGGTAATAAAGATCACAACTGCTGAAGGATCCAACTCAAGTATTTTCTCGAGCCAGTAAAAACCCTCTTGACCTCCGATCATATCCCTTGTGAAATTCATATCTAGTAGAATTACATCAAAGTTTTCTTGCTCCATTAATCCGGGAATTCTATCAGGATTTATTTCTGTATGAATTGTCTCTACATGATTCTTTAACAGTAGTTTTAAACTGAATAGAATATCTTCATTATCATCAATAGCCAGGATCTTACCAAATTTTCCCATTTAACAAACTCCCAAAACCTAATTTTCTCACATTTTTCAAAACCAAAGGCATACTAATTTTCATAAACCAAAACCGTCAACAAAAAAACTGTCCGCCACCGTACAAGCGGCAGTACGTTTCCGAACATATCATGGTAATATCTTTTCCATATATCTTTGTATATCGGGCATTTACGTGTTTGGCACATAATTTGCTTTAATTTCGATATGAAAGTAAAAGGAGTTTGAGAATGGACAGAGCAATAGAAAAGAAAAAATGGCCGCCAAAAAAAATACTATGGGTTTCAGTAGGTGGGATTATTGCCATCATTATACTTTATAATCTAATCTTCGGAGATCATACTTCCAAGTTTAATGTACAAAAAGAGCGGATATCCATTGAGGAAGTGCAAAACGATTATTTTCAAGACTACATAACTCAAACCGGGACAGTTCAGCCAATAAGTACGATCTACCTCGATGCCATAGAAGGTGGCAGAGTGGAAGAATTATTAATAGAAGAAGGAACAATGGTTGAGGAGAATGATGTAATATTGATCTTGAGCAATACAAATCTACATCTAGATGTCATGAATCGTGAAGCCAATCTTGCTGAACAGATGAATAATCTGCGTAATACCCGTCTTTCTATGGAACAAAATAAACTCAGCTTGAAAAGACAGCTACTTGACCTCGACTATCAGCTTGGCATCCAAAAAAGAAATTATCAAAACAGCAAAAATCTATTTGAACAAAATTATATTTCTGATAAAGAGTTTGAAGAGATAGAAGAAAGATACGTCTATTTGTCAAAAACCCGTGAATTGGTTATTGAAAATCAGGAAGCAGATTCGCTTTTCCGTGAAATTCAAGTTGCCCAATTGGAAAATTCAGTAGATCAAATGCAGATGAATCTGGAATTCGTCAGACAAAAATTGGGAAATCTGAAAGTTAAAGCACCTGTGAGAGGTTTGTTGGTTTCTGTTAATGCAGAAATTGGTGAAGCTATTGGAAGAGGACAGCGTTTAGGACAAATTCATGTTCTTGATGAATTCAAGATAAGATTGGAAATCGATGAGCATTACATTTCACGTGTGAATTCAAATCTAGTAGGTGAATTCGATTTCACCGGAAACTCTTATGGATTACAAATTAAAAAGATCTATCCCGAAGTTCGAAATGGTCGATTTGGAGTTGATCTTGTCTTTATAGATGTTGTACCAGATCAAATTCGAACCGGACAAACTTTCCGCGTGAAACTGGAATTAGGTGAATCTCAAATGGCATTACTTGTACCACGTGGAGCATTTTATCAAAGTACAGGCGGACAATATATATTTGTAGTTGATCCAACCGGCAAATTTGCAATAAAACGCGATATAAGATTAGGAAGAATGAACCCCAGATATTACGAACTACTGGAAGGTCTGGAAGCAGGTGAAAAAGTAATAATTTCCAGTTATGACAATTTTGGCAGAGCAGAAAAATTAATTTTGAAATAAAAAACGGAGGACAAGATGATTAAGACAGTTGATTTAACCAAATTCTACAGAACAGATGAAGTAGAAACTACCGCCCTGAACAATGTGAACATGGAAATAGCAAAAGGTGAATTTGTAGCAGTAATGGGACCTTCCGGATGCGGAAAATCTACACTGTTGAACTTAATAGGATTATTGGATAATCCTAATAAAGGAGAATTACATTTCAACGATACGGAAGTATCCAAATTCACAGAAAGAATGCGAACAAACATGAGAAAATCTAACATTGGATTCATCTTCCAAAGCTTTAATCTGATCGATGAGCTAACAGTATATGAGAACGTTGAACTTCCACTTCTTTACATCAAGATGAGTTCTTCCGAAAGAAAGAAGAGAGTAACAGAAGTTCTGGATCGAATGAAAATAGCTCATAGAGCAAAACATTTTCCACAACAACTTTCTGGTGGTCAACAGCAGCGTGTGGCCGTTGCCCGTGCAGTTGTAACTAAACCTAAACTTATCCTGGCTGATGAGCCAACTGGTAACCTTGACTCTGCAAATGGAGAAGAAGTAATGGATCTTCTTACACAATTGAACGAAGAAGGTACAACTATTGTTATGGTTACGCACTCTCCTTCTCATGCAGAATATGCTCATAGAGTTATCCAATTATTCGATGG
>DAOUTP010000117.1 GCA_030626645.1 Candidatus Cloacimonadota bacterium | reverse complement strand
TTGAAGCTGATGTTGAACTCGGTGCAACAGAACAGAAATTCAATATTCTGGCTGGACGTGATATGCAGAAACACTTTGGTCAACCGCAGCAAATTGCAGTTCTTTCTCCAATTTTAATGGGAACAGACGGTAAAGAAAAAATGAGTAAATCACTCAACAATTATATCGCCGTATTCGATCCCCCCAAAGAAAAATATGGGAAGACAATGTCGATACCTGATGAATTGATAATTAACTACTTTAATTATGCTACAAAAGTTGCACCGGAAGAGATTGAAGAGATCGAGAAGCAACTCAAAAATGATGAGATAAATCCTAAAATTATCAAACAGCGATTAGCACGTGAGATCGTTGCAATATATCATGGAGAAGATGCAGCAATTATGGCAGAAGAAGAATTCAATCTTATTTTTAAGAAAAAAGATATTCCTGACGATATTCCTGAATTTGAGATTTCTGGATCACACAAGATAATTGATATTCTTGTTCAAAGCAAAACCTGTGCTTCCGGTGGAGAAGCCAGAAGAATGATAAAACAAAACGCTGTTACCATTGATGGTAAAAAGATCACAGATATATTCCAAGAGATAACTGATGAATGTGTGATAAAGGTTGGGAAACGCAGATTTGTGAAAGTAAAGCAATCATCCTGATTGCGAGAAATACGAAAACAAAACCATTGCGAAGGTCAAGACCATTCGCAAGGTTATAAATAATTAAGAGGATATAATGAATACAATAATTCAATTATTAATACAGATTCCAATTTTACTGATCACTCTGACAATACATGAATTCAGTCATGGTTATGTGGCATATATGCTTGGTGACGATACAGCAAAACGTGCCGGCAGGCTTACTTTGAATCCAATTTCACATATTGATCCGATTGGGCTCCTGATGCTTTTCATTGTGCATATCGGCTGGGCAAAACCGGTTCCGGTAAATCCTTATAATTTCAGTAATCAAAAGAGAGATATGGCTATTACCGCTGCAGCCGGACCCGCTGCCAACTTTGTAATGGCTATCATTCTCTCAGTTATTTTTAGGATCAGCGGGTTTAGTAATCCTGACTTTATTTACAATTATGTGGGAAATTTGCAATTAATCATATTTTTTCTTTCTGAAATAATGAAATATGCAATTCTAATAAACTTGGCACTGGGTATTTTCAACCTGATCCCGATCCCGCCAATGGACGGATCTAAAATTGTGGGTGGATTTTTATCTGACGAAGCCTATAATAGATACACTGCGCAAGAGAGAAAAGGTGCTCAAATATTAATGATAATATTTGCAATATCATTTGTGTTTAAACTTAATATTATTGGGGCAATAATTATGCCGCCCCTGAATTTTTTCCTGAAACTTTTAACCGGGATTACACTATAATGTCCTTACGAGTTATCTTTCTAAAGTTTCAGACTAAGCAATCTGGACTATTTGAAGAAAAGATAGTACATTGTACCGGTTTATCCTTCCTTAAAAGAGCAGTGTGAGAGATTAACGGGGATGACTCAGAATAAGTGTATAATTGACTATAGAATAAAAAAATAAATGGAGATAACACATGGATTTAAAAGAAGTAAAAAACATTATTGATGAAAATCAGATAAGAACATTAGATCTGAAATATTCCGATCTGGCAGGAAACTGGTATCACATATCCTGTCCGGCAAGAAAACTGGAATATGTTCTTAAGAATGGAATTCCGTTTGACGGCTCAAGTATTCCCGGAATGAAATCTGTAGAAGCCGGTGATATGATACTTATCCCGGATATTTCAACAGCAATCGTCGACCCGTTCACCTACCATCCAACTCTGCGTATGCTTTCTTATATCTGTGATGCAGATACACGAATTGGCGTGGAGAAAGACCCGCGAAGCCTGGCAAAAAGAGCACAGAAATATCTAGAAGATACAGGAATTGCTGATGAATCTTACTGGATTCCTGAATTTGAATTTTATCTCTTTAACGAAGCGATAATTAATAATGGAAAATTTGCAGCAGGTTACAAATTTACTTCAGCAGAAAACAAAAATGATCTTCCCGGTGGTTACAAGGATGTGGATGGAACAGCGGTTGCCAACAGAAAAGGTTATCATATTGATGTTCCATTTGATAAGTATGCAGATGTTCGTGAAGAGATGGTTCAACTGATAGAAGATATTGGCTGTCCCATCCGATATCATCATCATGAAGTAGGATTATCTTCTCAGCAGGAAATAGAAACTGAACTTTTGGAATTTGGATTGATCACCGATAAGATGATGTATATAAAAGATATCATTCATAACTGCGCTTTAGAAAATGAACTCACGGCAACTTTCATGCCTAAGCCAATTTATGAAGAAGCGGGAAACGGAATGCACTTCCATATTCAACTAAGAAAAAAAGGTGAAAATATCTTCTATAAGAAAGGAAATTTTGCAGATCTGAGCGATAATGCTCTTTATTTTATTGGTGGAATATTAAAACACGGACGCTCTCTTACTGCTTTCACGAATCCAAGTACAAATTCTTTCAAACGCTTACTTCCGGGATTTGAAGCTCCCGTACAACTTTTCTTCGGACTTGCCAACCGCAGCGCTGCGATAAGAATTCCAAAATATGCTACAAGCAAAGAAACGAAACGAATTGAATTCCGAACCGGTGATGGAACCTGTAATTATTATCTGGCAATGAGTGCTCTATTAATGGCAGGATTGGACGGGATCAAAAATAAAATTATGCCAACACCGGAAAACGGTTACGGTCCTTTTAATGATAATGTATTTAAGTGGAGTGAAGAACAGCAGAAAAAGCTTCATACTATTCCAACCAAGCTGGAAGAGGCACTGGATGCATTGAAAGAAGATCATGATTATTTGCTGGCGGGAGATGTATTTAATGAGGAACTCATTAATAGTTGGATAACTGAGAAAATGAAAGAAGTGGTTGCTGTGAATAACAGACCGCATCCATTTGAGATGAATCTCTATTATAGTTTGTAAAAAGCTATAGAAATTATTTAATAAAAGAGAAGTACCGCATTTGGTTGTAAAGGAGAGTGTTAATTATGAAAGTTAGTTTTACTACGATCACAGTTAGAAATTTAGAGAAATCGGTAATGTTTTATACTAAGATCTTAAAGCTTCATGAAGCACAAAGATTTAGTCCTCACAAAGGAATTAAGATCGTTTTTTTAAAAGATAAAGAAAATGGTAAGATCGAATTAATTGAATATGAACAGATGAAAAAAGTAGATGCGTCTGAAAGAATTTCAATAGTATCAATTGGGTTTGCAGTAGAAGACTTAGATGCTACTATGAAAATGCTTAGAGAAAAGAATATAGAAATAATTCGAGGTCCAATTCAAACTCCAAGTGGTGCTAAATTTATTTTCATCGAAGATCCGGATGGGGTAGAAATTGAATTAATCCAAGATTTCAATATTTAAGTTGATTACAGTGGTTGCTGCGTGAACCAAGATTGAGAAAGTTAAAGGATTGAAAATGAAATTAAAAAAAGAATTGGGATTCTTTGGTGTATTCAGTATAGCAACAGGGGCGATGATAAGTTCCGGAATATTTATATTGCCAGGGCTTGCTTTTGCCCGCAGCGGACCGGCTGTATTTATTTCATATTTCCTCGCAGGAATTCTAGCTCTAATCGGCATATTCAGCGTTATCGAACTTTCCACTGCAATGCCCAAAGCCGGCGGTGATTATTATTTTATTAACCGAAGTTTAGGACCGTTTATTGGAACTATATCAGGTTTTTTAAGCTGGTTTGCCCTATCATTAAAAAGTGCATTTGCCATCTTCGGTATTTCAGAAATAATCTATATTGTTACCGGATTTCCAGTTTTATTCTCTTCAATTCTTGTTTGTACTTTCTTCATTTTGTTGAATATTATCGGAGTAAAAGAAGCTGCCAAATTCCAGATATCACTTGTCTCCGGCTTATTGGTTCTTATGATTTTATATGTGATTTTCGGTTTTTCAAAAATAAATACATCTCATTTTTATCCTTTTTCTCCTCAGGGAATAAGCCCGATCTTTGCAACAGCAGGTTTTATCTTCATCTCTTTTGGTGGATTATTGAAAGTGGCAAGTGTATCGGAAGAGGTCAATAATCCGAAAAAAAATATTCCACTTGGAATGATCGTTTCTGTTACAGTTGTTACAATAATTTACACTCTAATTCTGATCGTAACGGTAGGAATTTTGCCGGCAGATTTATTCTCAGATTCTTTAACCCCAATAGCAGATGCTGCCAAAAATATTGCAGGAACACCCGGATTTATAATTTTGTCGATAGCGGCATTATTAGCATTTATCACAACTGCAAATGCTGGGATAATGTCCGCATCACGTTACCCATTAGCCCTAAGCAGAGATAATCTTCTGCCAATTGCTATCAGCAAAGTTAGCAAAAAATTTAAAACACCCGTTCTCTCAATTTTCATAACAGGTTTGTTTATTGTTCTGGCACTCCAGTTACCTTTGGAAATGTTGGTAAAAGCAGCTTCTGCTGTTATTCTTACTGCTTATGTTTTAACTAATCTTTCAGTGATCATATTGAGAGAAAGTAAATTGAAGAATTATAAACCAAGTTTTAAAGCACCTTTATATCCCTGGCTGCAGATTTTCGGTATTATTATTTTTTCATTTTTCATTATCAATCTGGGACTTGAAGCTATTGAGATCACAGCTGCATTACTGATTATAAGTGTAAGTTTTTATATATTTTACGGCAGGAAGAACAATGCTGGGGAATATGCACTATTACATCTGCTAAAGAGAATAACGGATAACAGGCTAACAGACCATATTCTGGAAACAGAATTCAGAGATATCCTGCGTGAACGGGATAATATAAAATCTGATAAATTTGATAACCTGGCAAAAACTGCAAAAATTTTAGATTTAGAAGGTCCTCTTGAACTGGATCAGCTTTTTGAAATAATTTCTGAAAACATTTCTCAAAAAATCGAGATGGATAAAGAGGAGATATTTTCTCTTTTAAAAAGCAGGCAGGAAGATTGCAATACTGCCATATCTCCTTTCATTGCTATTCCCCATATAATAATCGAAGGCAGTGATCATTTCTATTTAATGCTTGTTCGATGTAAAGAAGGTATCAAATTCACATCCAAAGAGGACTCCGTCAAAGCAGTATTCGTTTTTGTGGGAACAAAAGAAGACAGGGCATTCCACCTGAAAACTTTAGCATCAATTGCTACCCTTGCTCAACAAGATGATTTCGAAGAAAAATGGCTGAATGCCGAAAACACACATTATTTAAGAGATATGGTTTTACTGAGTAAAAGAATGAGATTTTCAGTAAAATGAGATCTTTATTGTGGTTGCAAATTGCACGCCATGATTTTTTAACATCCTGATGAGATGTTACTACATTGAAAAGTTACGCTGAATTTTAAAATAATAATAAAATGCAGTGTTTATTATGAAAAAAAGTCTTATACTATTGAGAGTAATAAAAAATAAAACAATTAGGAGGAACAATGTCGTTAATTTCATGTAATGATATAACTAAGATCTACAAGATGGGAGAAGTGGAGATCAAAGCTCTGAAAAACATCAGCTTAGAAATTTCCAAATCTCAATTTGTATCTTTTATCGGACCTTCCGGTAGCGGCAAAACAACAATGCTAAATCTCTTTGGCGTTTTAGATAAACCAACATCCGGAGTGCTAAAAGTAATCGATACAGATATTTCAAAATTAAATTATATAGAAAGGGCAAAATTCAGAGGTGAACATTTGGGTTTTATTTTCCAGAATTTCAACCTGATCCCTGTTCTTACGGTCTATGAAAATGTTGAATATCCGCTGGTGATGGTGAAGTCACTTCCGCAAAAAGAACGAAGAGAAAAAGTACTTTCGTTGCTCGATGCAGTTGGCATGCTAGATCAAAAAGATAAATTGATAAGTCAGATTTCCGGCGGACAAAAGCAAAGGGCGGCAATTGCCAGAGCTTTAACAACCGATCCCAAAATTGTGCTGGCAGATGAACCAACCGCAAATCTTGATCATGAATCAGCTTTCAAGGTTATGAGTTTGATGAAAAAATTAAGCCGTGAAATCGGGACAACGTTTATCTTTTCAACTCACGATCCTAAAATTGTGAAAGAAGTTGATATTATTTACACAATTGAAGACGGCGCTCTCGTCAAACGTGAAGAGAGGAGCAACTGATGAAGAATA
>DAOUTP010000003.1 GCA_030626645.1 Candidatus Cloacimonadota bacterium | reverse complement strand
GTCTGGGGTGGCTGAGGAGACTTTTTAGGGTACCAGGCTGGTACATTTAAGAAGAGTGGTTTTTGGGCACAAGCAATGTATATGACACCTTGGAGTTTGCAGCCAGTTGTAAAATATGAGATATACGACCCTGATACTGATACAGAAGAAAATGCCTTGAATACAATCACTTTTGGATTCAACTATTTCTTTAACGATTGGACAAGATTACAAATGAACTACCTGTATAAAGCTGAGGAAGGTAATGAAGAAGCTAATGACGAAATCCTGATGCAGCTTCAGGTAAAATTCTAAATCAGGAGATAAAATGAAAAAAATAATTGGAATTTTAATAATGCTTTTGGCAGTGCAGCTTGTTTGTGCTGGAGTTATCTCTGCCAAAGAGCTTAAAACACTTGCAAAAAGTGGTGATGTGATCATCGTATCTGCAAGGAATGCATCAGATTACAGTAGTAAGCATATTGATGGTGCAATTAATATAGATCACAAAAACTTATACAAAGCAGAAGGTGTTTCATCAATGCTGAAAAGTGCAGATGAGATCGCTAAGATCTTTGGTGAAAAAGGTATTTCAGCAAACAGCAAGATCGTGATCTATGATACCGGTAGCAATAAAGCTGCAGGTCGCTTATATTGGATCTTCAAATATTTGGGTGCAACTGATGTTAACATACTTGATGGTCATTTAAAAGGTTGGGGAAAGGTTCGTGGTAAAGTTACAAAAAATGCAACTAACATTACTCCGGCAACTTTCAATGCAACTCCGGATGCAGCAATCCTAACAGATATTGCGTATGTTAAAGTTCATAAAGATGATGCAAATGTAATTCTTCTTGATGTACGTTCCGCTGATGAATTTGCCGGAACAGATACCGATAAGAACATAACTCGTTATGGACATATTCCCGGTGCTGTAAACTTGGAATTCAAAGCTGTCATAAATGAAGATGGTACGATCAAATCTAAAGATGAGATCGCAGCAGCTATGAATGCAGCAGGTGTTACAAGCGATAAAGAAGTTATTCTTTACTGTGCATCAAGTGTTCGTGCTGGAATCGTTTTCATGGCTCTTAAAGATATACTTGGCTATGGAAATATAAAAGTTTACGATGGCGCATATTACGAATGGCAAGCAGATACAGCTAATTCGATAAAATAAATTAGTATCGGCAGGGGGAAAGAATCCTCCTGCCTAATTTCAGTGGGAAAGTGGTGAGAGATCTGGTTTTAGTTAACCTGAAATAATCAAGATTTCTGATCTGTTTTTCATTGATAGAATTTGTTAAGGAGTATTAGATAAATGGCTAACAAAAAAGTTGGTTCTGTGATGGTTATTGGTGGAGGTATAGCCGGTATTCAAGCATCTCTTGATCTGGCTGATTCAGGTTATAAAGTATATTTGTTGGAAGAATCACCTGCTATTGGTGGAGTAATGGCTCAGTTGGATAAAACATTTCCCACAAATGATTGCGCAATGTGTGTTATGTCTCCGAAATTAGTTGAATGCGGTAGACACCTGAATATTGAGATTATCACAAATGCCGAACTGAAAAAAGTAACTGGAAATGCCGGGAATTTCAAAGTAGAAGTAACAAAACATCCCAGGTATGTTGATGAAGATAAATGTACAGGTTGTGCTGCTTGCACTCAACATTGTCCGGTAACAGTTGCTCTTTATCCTATTGAAAAAACACTTATTTATCTCAAACCAGAAGACAAAGTAAAAGTAGATGTTATATTGAATGAGCTTAGAGATAAAAAAGGTAACCTGATGCCTATACTTCAGGCTATTAACACCGAATATAAATATCTTCCCGAAAGAATTTTGAAATATATCTCACAAGAACTTGATGTTGCTTTAACAAAAATATATCAAATAGCTACTTTCTATAATGCTTTCCATCTTGAACCGCGAGGAAAACATATTATAACTGTTTGTATTGGAACTGCATGTCATGTGCAGGGAGCTCCGGGACTTATAGAAGCTCTCGAAGATGAACTAGGCATAAAGGTAGGAGAAACTACAAAAAATATGGAATTCACTCTGGAAACTGCTCGTTGTTTCGGTTGTTGCGGATTAGCTCCTGTTATCACGGTTAATGAGGATGTACATGGTAAATTAAAAAGAGCAGATATCCCCGGAATTGTTAAACATTATAAATCAATGGAGGAAAAACAAGATGCCAAAATTGACCATTAAAGACCTTGAAGAGATAAGAAAAAAGGTTAGAAAAACAGCACTATTGCGTGAGGGAATTTCTAATGCAAAAATTACTGTTCACATGGGAACGTGCGGAATAGCTGCCGGAGCAAGAACAATCATGAATACTGTAATCAAAATAGTTGAAGAATCCGGTCGGGACGATGTGATTGTAACAACTTCCGGATGTGCTGGCTTTTGCAGCCGAGAACCAATGGCTACAGTAGAACTTAAAGGAGAAACTCCTGTAAAATATTGTGATTTAACCGGAGATAAAATAAAAAAAATATTTTCTGAGCATGTACTCAATGGAAAAATCGTAGAAGAATGTGCTCTTGCAATAGGTAGTGAGAGGGAACCATAAAAATGGCTTATAGAACTAATTTGATGGTGTGTACCGGTACGGCTTGTGTTTCGTGTGGTGCTTTTGATGTTAAAACACTGTTGGAAGAAGAAATAAAAAAACAAGGATTAGATAAAGAAATTCTGGTCGTAGGTACCGGTTGCCAGGGATTCTGCGCTCAGGGTCCTATAGTTGTAGTACAACCGGATGATATCTTTTATCAATTACTTTCTCCTGAAGACATTTCTTATTTAGTTGAAGAACACTTTCTAAAAGGAAGGCCTGTTAAGAAAATGATGTACACTCCTCCAGGTGAGAAAATCCAGATCCCTACGGTGAACGAGATTGGATTTTTCAGCAAACAGCGATTGATTGCTCTTCGGAATAAAGGATTGATTGATGCTGAGAAAATAGATGATTATATAGGCAGGGATGGATATAATGCTCTCATAAAAGTCTTAACGTCGATGAGTTCCGAAGATATAATCAAAGAGATAAAGAAATCCGGTTTACGAGGTCGAGGTGGCGGAGGTTTCCCAACAGGTTTGAAGTGGGAGATTTGTCATAATTCAAAAGATGAAACCAAGTATATAATTTGCAATGCAGACGAAGGTGATCCCGGCGCATATATGGATAGAAGTATCGTTGAATCCGATCCGCACGCAGTTATTGAGGGAATGCTGATTGGGGCAAAAGCAATAGGAGCACAGCTGGGGTTTGTCTATATCAGAAGTGAATATCCGCTTGCCATTAGTAGATTGGAAATTGCAATTGAGCAAGCAAGAGAATATGGATTATTAGGAAAAGATATCCTTGGAAAAGGTTTCGATTTTGATCTTGAGATCAAACAAGGTGCGGGTGCTTTCGTTTGTGGAGAAGAGACATCCCTAATCCATTCAATTGAAGGAATATCACCCGAACCCAGTCAAAGACCTCCCTTTCCTGCTGAATCCGGATTATGGGGAAAACCTACTAATATTAACAATGTGGAAACATGGGCTAATGTTCCCAGGATAATTCTTCGCGGTGCAGATTGGTTTGCAGGTATTGGCACGGAGAAAAGCAAAGGAACAAAAGTTTTTTCTCTCGTTGGAAAAATAAATAATACAGGTTTAGTGGAAGTGCCGATGGGAATCACTCTCAAAGAAATTATTTATGATATTGGTGGCGGAGTTCCAAATGGAAAAAAATTCAAAGGTGTTCAAATTGGTGGTCCTTCAGGAGGAGTTGTCCCTGCTGCCTTAATTGATCTACCGGTTGATTATGAAAAACTAACAGAAGTTGGTTCAATGATGGGCTCGGGAGGAATGGTAGTTGTTGATGAAGATACCTGCATGGTTGACCTTTCCAGATATTTCTTAGAATTTACCAGTGATGAGAGTTGTGGAAAATGCACAAGCTGCAGAGAAGGGAGTTCTGCAATGCTTGAAATTCTTACGAAAATAACAGAAGGCAATGGAAAAGAAGGTGACATTGAATTGCTTAAAGAATTAGGTTATGCAATTAAAGATGCTTCTCAATGCGGACTTGGTCAAACACTTCCAAATCCAGTTCTTTCGACGATCAAAAATTTCAGAGATGAATATGAAGCTCATATAAAAAATAAAAAATGTCCTGCTCATGTTTGCAAGGCACTCATCGATTTTCATATCGATCCTGAAAAATGTACCGGATGTACAGTGTGTGCTATCAAATGTCCTGCTGATGCGATTTCCGGCAGCCGCAAAGAAATTCATATTATCGATCAGGAAAAGTGTATTAAATGCGGTATCTGTTTTACTGTTTGTAAATTTGATGCAGTAAAAGTGGAGTAATATTATGAAACTTATAAAAATTCAAGAACTGCTTGAAGCAGAAGCTGTTACAGGGAAATACGACCCTGAAATAGAAATAGAAATAGGTTGTTCATCAGATCTAATGAGCGAAATATTAGCTTACGGTAAACCAAATTCGGTTTTGTTGACAAGCTTGAATAATATCCAGGTTATCAATACAGCAAATGTGGCTGATATAGGAGTAGTTTGTTTTGTGATGGGCAAAATCCCTGATGACAAAATGATCAATTTAGCGAAAATAAATAATATAACGTTACTTACAACAATACTCACTACTTTTGAGAGTTGTGGGCGATTATATAAAAATGGTCTTAAAAGCTGCAGTTATTTAGATTGATAAAAAAATGGATAATACAAGAACAACCAGCAAAATTCAAGAACTGACTTATGAACTGAAAATTAAAGATGTTATGATTAAAAATATCAAAACAGTTAATTCTGAAATGTCTATTTGTTCACTGGGAGATTTTCTGAAGAAAAATCGAATAACAGGTGTTCCTGTAGTAAATGAAGATGAACTTGTTGGTTTGATTAGTATTGAAGACTTTATTAATTGTATTAAGAATCAAGATAAAGATGCGATCATTAATGACAAGATGACAACAAATATCGAAACACTTTATGAAGATGAACCGCTTGTTCATGCTATTACAAAATTTGATAAATCAGGATTTGGTCGTTTTCCAATAATTTCAAGGAAGAATAAAAAACTCGTTGGTATTATTACTAAAAGTGATATTATTAGAGGAATATTGAAGAAATTAGAAACAGCTTATCATGATGAAGAAGAACGAAGATATAGAGCGAGCCACATCTTCAATGATATTGTTGCTGATGAAGTGTTTTTTAAATTTCAATATGATGTAGAAGCTAAGAACTTTGATAAAGCCGGAGAAGCTGCTACTGGACTGAAAAAAACTCTTTATAGACTTGGTCTCTCTCCGGAAATCGTACGCAGAGCTGCCATTTCGACTTATGAAGCAGAAATAAATATTGTTTCTTATACCGACGGAGGGAAAATAACAGCTTATCTTGAACCTCATCAAATCAGAATTGTGATAACAGACATAGGTCCCGGTATTCCGGATGTTGAGAAAGCTATGAAACCCGGTTTTTCTAATGCTCCAGGGTGGATTAGAGAATTGGGATTTGGAGCTGGAATGGGACTTCCCAACATAAAAAAATTTACAGATAAAATGACTCTGAGATCAACGGTAGCAAAGGGAACGCGTTTAGTAATTATTATTAAACTTAGTGATTATCGTAATGGAGATTAATTTATTAATTAAGATCAGGAGAAATGAGGGAAAATGGTTAATTTAAAAGATATTGTACAAAAGCTCGATTTAAAAGTTGTATCCGGAGATATTGATAGAGAAGTGAGTGGAGGATATTCAAGTGATCTGCTGAGTGATGTTATTGCAAATGCTCAAAAAGACAATATCTGGATTACCTTACAAACCCATATAAACATTGTAGCTGTGGCAAATTTACAGGAACTTGCCGGTATCATTCTTGTGAATGGAAGACAACCAGAAGAAATAACTTTGAAAAAAGCAGAGCAGGAAAATATTCCACTTCTGTTAACAGAATTATCAACTTTTGAAATTGTAGGAAAACTTTATGAATTGGGAATACATGGGAATAAAGGGTAATGAGGTCTCAGGCGAATGCTCAAAAAAATCAAAGCGGATTTGCATATTCATACTTGTCTCTCTCCTTGCGGTGATATGAATATGACGCCTGCAATGATCGTAGAAAAAGCAAGATCGAAAGGATTGGATGTGATAGGAATTTGCGACCATAATTCATCCGAGAATGTAATTGCAGTAAAGAAGGTAGGAGAAAAAAGAGAATTGAAAGTTCTCGGCGGAATGGAAGTTACATCCAAAGAAGAAGTGCATATTCTGGCTCTTTTTGATGATGATAAAGATTTATCCAAACTACAAAAAATTGTTTATGAAAATTTAAAGGGTGTGAATGATGAAAAGCTTTTCGGATACCAACTGATAGTTGATGAGCAGGATGAAATCATTGATCTTAATAAGAAATTGTTGATTGGAGCAACCGACATGACTGTTGAAGAAATAGTGGAACATATTCATTCTTTGAATGGACTTGCTATCGCGTCGCATGTCGATCGTGAAAGATTCAGCTTGATCGGGCAACTTGGTTTTGTTCCCGAAGGATTGGATCTGGATGGTCTGGAATTATCACCGAGATATATGTCCGGAAAGAAATCTTTGGAATTTCCAATGGCATCGGGCTTTTCACTTGTCACATTTTCCGATGCTCATTATTTAGATGATATTGGCAAAACTTCAACTACTTTCCTGCTTGATGACATAACGGTGAGTGAGTTAGAAAAAGCATTAAAGAGTAAAGATGGAAGATCTATCCTTACATATTCTTGATGTGGTTGAGAATTCGATCGAAGCGAATGCTTCTAAAATTGAGATAAAGATCGTAGAGGAAAAAAGCAAAGATCTGCTTGCATTGGAAATAAAGGATAACGGAAGAGGAATGAACGAAGAAACCATTAACAAAGTGCTGGATCCGTTCTATACAACGAGAACAACTCGAAGAGTGGGTATGGGACTTTCTCTTTTAGCTCAAGCTGCGAGAGAGAGTAATGGAAATTTTAAGATAGATTCTAAGGTTGGAATAGGCACTGAAGTTAAAGCTGTTTTTCAATATAGCCACATCGATCGTAAGCCTATCGGTGATATGAAAAACACACTTATAACATTAATGATCTCTCATCCTGAGATAAATTTTGTTTACGAATATCAAGATGAAAAAGAAAAATATAAATTAGATTCAAATGAAATTTTATAAATAGTTTCATAAAATAAAAAAAGGTATGAAAATGGTTAATTTAATTATTGATGGAATTAAAGTAGAAACAGAAGAAGGTTCTACAATTCTTGAAGCAGCAGATAAAATTGGTATAAAAATTCCAACATTATGTTATCATAAAACACTACCGGCTTACGGAGCTTGCCGCTTATGTGTTGTTGAGGTAAGCCAGAAAAACGGGAGAACTTCTGTTCAGGCATCTTGCACTTATCCGGTTCAAAATGATCTTGTTATCAAAACCGATACAGAACGCGTGAAAAAAACTCGTAAAATTATGCTTGAATTAATGCTGGCAAAATGTCCGGATTCTGAAGTTCTGATAAATCTTGCTGAAGAAATGGGAGTAGGAAAACCAAGAATTGAACTCAAGAATGAAGATTGCATTCTTTGCGGATTATGCGTGCGGATGTGTGAAAGTAGGATGGGTAGAGGAGCGATAGGTTTTGCAAACAGGGGAAATAAACGAGAAGTTGTAGCTGCATTTGATGCTCAATCGGAAGATTGTCAAACCTGCGGAGCTTGCGATTATATTTGTCCTACTCAAAAAGGTATTAAATTCGATAAAATTACCGAGAATAAAGTTATTCCAATTCTTTCTGAATTTGATGAAGGATTGGTTAGAAGACCTGCAATATACATACCTTTTCCTCAGGCAGTTCCTAATTATGCTAAAATCGATCCTGATTATTGTGTGCAACTTAATACCGGAGAATGTAAGATATGTACCGAATATTGTGATGCAGACGCTATAAATTTCGATCAAACAGAAGAAATTCTAAATTTGGATATAGGCTCTATTATAGTTGCAACCGGAGCTGATAAATTTGATCCTACTATAATGCATGAATATGGTTTTGGTAAATATAAAAACGTGGTTACTAGTATTCAATATGAAAGAATTCTGGCTGCATCAGGTCCATTTGAAGGGCATCTGCAAAGACCTTCTGATGCTAAGACACCTGTAAAAGTAGCATGGATACAATGCGTTGGATCGAGAACAGAGCATACTCATATGCCGTATTGTTCATCAGTTTGTTGTATGTATGCCATGAAGGAAGCGATTATTTCTAAAGAACATGTATCCACCGTAGAACCAACTATTTTCTTCATGGATATTCGCGCACATGGTAAAGATTTTGATAAATATTACGACAAAGCAAAAGATGTCGGAGTAACTTTCAAACACGGAAGAATTGGAAAAATAGAAGAAGTTCCTAAAACTGGCAATTTAAAACTATACTATGCTCCAGATAGTGGTGAGATACAGATCGAAGAATTTGACATGGTCGTACTTTCAGTAGGGTTAAAACCACCAAAGGATATTGTAAAACTTTCCGATAGCCTTGGTGTTCGTTTAAATGAATATAACTTTATTGATCACTTAGGGATTTCTCAGATCGATACATCCAGACCGGGAGTTTTTGTTTGTGGTCCGGCAGTTTCTCCCAAGGATATACCAGAAACTGTTGTACAGGCATCTGGTGCTGTAGCCGGAGCTGCAGAATTACTTTCCGAAGTTCGTGGAACAGAGATCTCCGATAAGATCTACCCGGATGAAAAGAAAGTAGCAGGACAAAAGCCGCGTATCGGTGTTTTTGTTTGTCATTGCGGTATAAATATTGGAAGTATAGTTGATGTGCCAGGAGCAGTGGAATTCGCTAAAAAATTACCCAATGTTGTTTATGCTGGAGAAAATCTTTTTACTTGCTCGCAAGATACACAGGTAAAAATGAAAGAGATCATCGAAGAATATAAATTAAACAGAGTTGTTGTAGCGTCCTGTTCTCCAAGTACTCACGAAGCACTTTTCCAAGAAACCATGCGTGAAGTTGGTTTAAATCCTTACCTGTTTGAGATGGCAAATATTCGTAATCAATGTAGCTGGGTACATCGCGATGACCATGCAAAAGCTTCTGAAAAAGCAAATCGTTTAATAAAAATAGCACTTGGAAAATCTCGATTATTACAACCTTTACATGCAATTGCGTTGGATGTAACACAAAAAGGAATTGTTATTGGAGGAGGTTTAGGCGGGATGACTGCAGCACTTTCCATAGCTAATCAGGGTTTTGAAGTAGCATTAATAGAGCGTACTGAAAAACTGGGTGGCAATTTGAACGGTCTTTATCACACCTTAGACGGACAGAGCGTTCCTGTCTTCCTGCAAAACCTGAAAGACGAAATTGATGATCACCCATTGGTTAAAGTATATTTGAATGCATCCGTAAAAAATATTGATGGTTATATTGGAAATTACAAAACAACTTTTAATTTTAAGAATGAAGAGATAGAATTCAAACATGGTATTATTATAATTACAACCGGAGCAAATGCATCTGAGCCAAAAGAATATCTTTATAATCAACACAAGAATGTAATTACGCAAAGAGAATTAGAACATGATCTGGAAGAGAATGAAAAAGATTATAAAAAATTGAAGAGTGCTGTTTTTATTCAATGTGTTGGATCACGTGATGAAGAACATCCGTATTGTTCACGCATCTGTTGCTCACAAGCTGTAAAAAATGCTATGAGATTGAAAAATTTGAATCCTAAAATGGAAGTATCTGTTTTATATCGTGATATAAGAACTTTTGGATTCTATGAAAAATATTATCAAGAAGCACGACAATTAGGAGTTATTTTCATTCGATATGAGGAAGATGCAAAGCCTGAAATCGATATTGATAGTAAAAAAACAATTTTTGGAGAAAATGCCTTGATCATTAAGTTAAAAGATCATGTGTTGGGAACAGAGATCAAATTGACTCCGGAAAAGATTATTTTGTCTCCAGCAATTATACCTCAAGAAGATGTTGACACCATATCGCAAATGTTAAAAATACCGCTCAATGAAGATAAGTTCTTTATGGAAGCACATGTGAAACTTCGACCGGTTGATTTCTCAGCTGAGGGGATCTTCCTAGCAGGATTAGCTCATTCACCAAAAGGAATGGAAGATACTATTTCGCAAGCCAAAGCTGCTGCAGAAAGGGCTTGTGCGATAATAAGTTCTGAAGAATATATTTCTGAAGCTAATATAGCCAGTGTCGATATTGATACTTGTGCTGGTTGTGGAATGTGTGTGTCGGTTTGTCCTTACGGAGCACCAGAACTCATTTGGTCAAATGGTAAGGAATATGCATATGTGAATTCTGCTCTATGTAAAGGTTGTGGAAGTTGCGCATCAATTTGTCCTTCGGGAGCAATGCAACAGCTTGGTTATAAAGAAGAGCAGCAATTAGCTATGTTGAATGAAGCATTAGAAATTTGGTAATTTTCTTAGGAGTAATAATTTATTAAGATAGATTTTAATGCTTCATGAACGTAAACACTTCGTTCTATAAAGAATATAAAAACACTTAAAATAAAAAGGAGAATTTCCTAATGAAAACAGGGGTTTATCTTTGTCAATGTGGTGGAAACATCTCAAATACAATTGATCTCCAGAAAATTGCAGAGCATGTGAAGGAAAAGAATAGTGATATTCTTATTCAAGAAAACTCTCATATGTGTTCTGGGGCTGGTCAGAAATTGATCATAGACGATATAAAAAAACATGGACTGAAGAAAATTGTTGTAGCAGCTTGCTCTCCTCATTTTCATGAAAAGACTTTTCGGTCTGCACTTCAGAAAGCTGGTCTAAATCCGTATGTTCTTGAAATTTCAAACTTCCGTGAACATTGTTCATGGGCTCATAAGAATGTTCCGGAAATTGCTACAGAAAAGGCAAAAGATGTTATCGATGCATCAATAGCAAAAGTGGAACTAGATTTCCCATTAGAAGAAAAGAAGATGCAGATGGGAGATGAAATTCTGGTGATCGGTGGTGGTATTGCCGGCATTCAAACATCACTCGATCTGGGGGATGCTGGTAAAAAAGTAACCTTGGTGGAAAGAAAACCGACTCTTGGCGGTATGATGGCGATCCTTACTAAAACATTCCCAACAGAAGACTGTTCTGCCTGTATTATATCACCCAAGATGGCTGCAGTTCAAGATCATCCAAACATTACACTCTATACTAATTCTGAGATTGAGAGTATTGCAGGTCACAGATTGCATTTCGAAGCAAAGATCAAGAAAAATCCACGCTTTATTTTGGACTCTATCGATATGGATCAATGTCTTATCTGTACTAAATGTGTGCAGGAATGTCCGATTGAACAACCCAATTATTGGGAGCAGGGGATAATGAATCGCAAAGCTATTTATATTCCAGCACCTCATGCAATTCCGTATAAATATTTAATTGATAAAGATAACTGCTTACATTTTAAAGATGGTTCTTGCAGAATATGTGCCGATATCTGTCCGCAAAAAGTTATAGATTTTGAACAAAAACCAGAGTTCATAGAGATAGCTGCAGATAACGTGGTAGTTGCCACAGGATATGATATTTATGATGCAACCGAAAAGACAGTTTTTGGTTATGGGAAATATAAAAATGTTGTTTCAGCTTTGGAAATGGAACGTATTGTAGATCATATTTCTGAGAAGGATCCACCAAGAGAAGTGGGAAAGAGAGTTGCATTTGTGCAATGTATTGGCTCACGTGATGAACAGATAGGTCGTGAATATTGCTCTCGTGTATGTTGCATGTTCTCTATCAAATTAGCTTCCCTGCTGAAACAGGCAAAACCTGAAACAGATATTTACATTTTTTATACGGATATTCGAGCTTTTGGTAAAGGCTATGAAGAATATTATAAACGGGCTCAGGAATTGGGAATCAAATTTGTGAGAGGAAAACCTTCACATTTTACTGAAGATTCTGAAACAAAACAAGTTATGGTAACAGTAGAAGATACTCTCTCACGTGATATTATCCAGAGTGAATTTGATCTGGTAGTTTTGGCAAATGGTATGGGTTTAAGTAAAGCCTCAGAGCCGATTGCCGATCAACTAAAACTGGCAAAAAGTGATGATGGATTCTTTAAAGAAGCTCATCCAAAATATCGTCCGGTGGATACATTGGTTGAAGGTGTTTTTTTAGCTGGAACTGCTCAGGGACCAAAAGATATTCCTGATACAGTAACTCAAGCTAGTGCAGCTGCTGGACGTGTATTAGCAACATTGGCTCAGAAAGAATTTTCTATTGATCCGGTATTAGCTTTTGTACATCAGGATATTTGTGACGGCTGTAAGAAATGTTTGGATTCATGTCCTAAACAAGCTATCTCAATGAACGCCGATGGCAAGGCTGAAGTGAATGAAGCCCTTTGTTTGGGATGTGGAAGCTGCATTGCAAGTTGTCCAATTGAAGCGATCGATTTAAATTATTATACGAATGACCAAATGTATGCACAGATCGAAGCTTCTCTTAGTAATAAAAAAGAAGGTGAGAAGAGAATTCTGATCTTTGCTGATGACAACACTGTTTATCGTTTAGCAGATGCTTGTGGGGTTCGTAAGATGAAATATTCTACTGATTCCAGAATATTTCGTGTTCCAAGTGGCAGCAGGATCACTTCCAATCTGATAAGATTTGCGTTATCTAAAGGAGCAGATGCAGTAATGATCGGTGACAGTCCTGAAAAGAGTTCCCGCTTTGATTGGGCAAATAATGTAACGAGAGATAACATTGAACATGTTTATAAAATACTAAGTGATTTACAGATTGAAACTAATAGAATAATTTTTAAAGAATATAATGCCGGAGCGTTGGCTCAATTTATAAATGATGTAGATGGTCTTGCAGAATATATAGGGACGATAGTCCCGATCTCGCAGGAAAAAAGAGAAAAACTTTTTACAGCAGTGAGAGGTGAATAATGGCTAAGATGATAAAGCTTGATGATAAAGGTGTAGAATTTCTGGAAAAGATCATAGAATTAAGTGGTGAGACTATCACACTTTGTGATCAGTGTGGAACCTGTTCAGGGGGATGTCCATTCATTATAGAAATGGATGTTAATCCTTCTCAAATAATGCGGCAGGTAATGCTGGGGCAAAAAGATATCATGAATAGTAAAACAATGTGGATATGTGCTTCATGTTTCACATGTACAGTTCGGTGTCCACGAGATCTGGATGTTTCGAAAGTTTCTGAAGCATTACGTCAGGTAAAACTGCGGGAAGCTATAGATTTTATTGATATTGAACAAATTTCTAAAGAAGAAGCCAAGAAACTACCCTCAATTGCAATTGTTGGCGCTTTCAGGAAATTTACGGGATAAGGAGACAGAGAAATGAAAATACCATATTTTCCCGGATGTACTTTAAAAACAACTGCAACAAACTTTGAGATTCCCGCAATAGAAGTAGCAAATAAACTTGGAATAGAAATGGTGGAACTTGATCGTTGGAACTGTTGTGGAGTTGTTTCCTATCTGGTCAGTGATGACTTGATGAAGCATATGGCACCTGTTAGAAATTTCCTGCGTGTACAGGAAATGAATACAACAGGTGTGGTAGAGAATGAGAACCGCCTGGTTACATTGTGCTCAATGTGCTACAATACACTCAGTCTTTCCAATAAACGTATGCAGAAAAATCCTGATGATCTGCAGAAGATCAATGACTTCATGCATCGTGAAGAAACAAAATATGACGGCAGCGTTGAGGTTGTACATTTGTTGCCTATTATTCGTGAATTAGGTTGGGAGACTGTAACCAAGCAGGTAAAGAAGCCATTGAAAGATCTGAAAGTAGCTCCATATTATGGCTGTATGTTATTGCGTCCAAAAGATGTAGGAATTGATGATGCTGAAGATCCAAAGATATTGCAGGAGTTAATTGGAGCTTTAGGAGCAGAAGCAGTTGAATGGGATAGCGGAAGCAGATGCTGCGGCAGTTATCATACTGTGAATAATAAAGATATTGTGATTAATCTTTCTAAGGGGATCATTGAAGATGCACGAAAAAATGGAGCTGATGTTATAATTACTTCATGTCCGCTTTGTGCTTTTAATTTAGATAACAGGCAACAGGATATACTAGAAAAAGATCCGGAATTTGAAACTATGCCGATTGTTTATTTTAGCCAGTTAATGGGTGTGGCTTTTGATATAGAAAAGGAGAAACTAGGCTGGGAATCTAACTATGTTGCTCCTGATATTTTAATAAAATTAATTACTTGATTTTGACGGATTTATCTGCAGAATTAGTTATAATTTTATCATAAGCATCTACAAAGAGTTTGAGATAATAATAAGTTTTTTCGATATCTTCCACAGGGATGAGATCTAATACTTCCTCTTGAAATTTGTTCAATTTGTATTTAGTATCTTCTGCCATTTTGCTGCCTTCATCTGTTATCCGTGCATACCAGCTACGACGATCATCTTCCGAGTGATATCTCTCTACGAACCCAGACTTAACAAGTTTATTAAGTACACGTGTAACTTTTGCGTTAGAAATCTTATACATTTTTGCAATTTCACGCATTCTGAGAGGACGGTTTATTTTATGAAGAAATCGTAATAATGCACATTCAATATCTCCGATAACAACACACAATGTATATGAATTGTCTCTATCATATAAGAGTTCTTGTAATTTGGCAGTCAATTCAATAAATTCCTGTGAACTTTTCATATTAACTTCCTGATATTTTATAAAATATAATAAATATGTTAGAATTTTTACAACTCTAATTTGTCAATACATTATTTAACTGCTAATAAAAAGTTAAATATTAAATTCTATCATAGTGAAGTTAATCCCCAATGAAATTTTTATAAAAAAATATTTACATAATCATATTAGATTTTATTTAAGTTAATAATGAAATATGAAAATAATACTGAAGATAATTAATAAAATACGAGATAATTTATGAATATAAATCCTGGGAAAGATATTATAAGAATTCTGATAGTTGAAGATGAAATGATCATTGCTCAGGATATTGCCAGGATTTCTGAGAATTGTGGATTTGAGATATTGGATATCGTTCGCTCAGGTGAAAAATCAATTCCAAAGGCAGAGGAATTAAAACCAGATGTTGTATTAATGGATATCATGCTTGGTGGTGAAATGTCTGGACTTACTGCTGCAGAAAAAATCTACTATTCCTTCGATATTCCAATTATTTTTATTACAGCTTATGCAGATGATAAGACAATAAGTAAGTCAAAAATCGCCGAACCGTTTGGTTACATTATCAAGCCCTTTGAAGAACGTGAATTAAAAGCTGTTATTGAGCTTGCAATATATAAACATGGAATGCAGCAGACATTAAAGAAGAGTGAAAAAAAATATAAAAGGATCTTCGATAATATTCAAGATGTCTATTGTGAAATGGAATTAGATGGAAAAATAACTGAGATTAGCCCATCAATTGAAATGATGAGCGATCATAAGCGAAAAGATCTGCTGGGGAAGACCATACAAGATTTTTTTGCAAAACAGCAGCAAGCAACCTATTTTTTACAGATGAATAAAGAGAAGGGATCAATTCGTGATCAAGAAATAGAATTGAATAATAATAACGGCGAAGTTGTCTATTGCTCAGTAATTTCCCAAGTACTAATTGATGCAAATGATAACTCAAAAAAAATTGTTACCTCACTTCATGACATAACTGAACATAAGTTATTGGAAAAACGTCTTCTGCGTGCGGAACGACTTGCAGGAGTAGGTCAGTTAGCTGCCGGTATTGCTCATGAGATCAGAAATCCACTCGGAAATATTAACTCTTCAATTCAGTATTGTCTTAAGAAGTATGAACTTCCAGATCAAATTGTTCAATATCTTGAGATCATTTTACGTAATTCTCAAAATGCAAATAAAATTATTAAAGAGCTCTTGGATTTTGCAACTCCCAGAGAACTAGATCTAAGAATGGGGAGTATATCAGCCGTTCTTAGAAGAGCAATTGAACTTGTTGAAGCAAGAATTAAACAAAATGGTGTGAAGATTGATTTGATGATTGATGAGAAGCTCCCTCAGATCAATCTGGATTCTAAATGGTTCGAACAAACTTTCCTAAATTTTATATTAAATGCTAATGACGCCATGCCGCATGGGGGAGTTCTTACAATAAAAGTCACTAAGAGAAATAACAAGATCGTTATAACATTTGCTGATGATGGTTGCGGAATATCCGCTGATGAAATTGAGAAAATATTCGATCCGTTCTATACAACAAAAGATGAGGGGACAGGCTTAGGATTATCGTTCGTTTATCAAGTTATCACGGCTCATGATGGGGATGTTGACGTGGAAAGTGAAGTAGGAGTTGGAACAAAAATTACTGTGAAACTTCCAATTATCACAGAGACAAAAGGATAAAAAAATATGGAAAGAATATTGATTATTGAAGATAATAAGGATATGCAATTTCTACTTAATACGATCTTGAAGGAAGAAGGTTTTGAAACTATCACAGTAGGAAATGGGAAGCTAGGAGTTAAAGAGTATAAAGCTACTATGCCTGATCTGGTTTTGCTTGATATGAGATTGCCGGGATTAAATGGTATGGAAGTTTTCGAAAATATTCTTAAGATTGACGAAAATCAGCTTGTTATCATGATTACAGCATTCGCAGATGTTACTGATGCAGTTGGTGCTATGAAAATGGGTGCTTATGATTATATCACTAAACCTTTTAATAATGATGATCTAATCCTAACAATTAAAAAAGCACTAAAAACTCGCTCGTTAAGTCGTGAAGTAGAAATTTTAAAAAAACAGATCAAGAAAGAGAAGGTTACGAAGAAAGAATTGGGGCAAAGCTTAGAAATTCAGAAAGTTATACACCAGGTCGATCTGGTTGCTCCAACAAATATAAGTGTACTTATTCAGGGGAAGAGTGGAACCGGAAAAGAAGTTGTTGCATATCTTATTCATTCTCAAAGTGATAGATATAAGAAATCATTTGTAGCTGTTGACTGCGGAGCAATACCGGATACACTTGTAGAAAGTGAATTGTTTGGTCATGAAAAAGGAGCTTTTACCGGTGCGGATTCAAAAAGAATTGGAAAATTTGAAGAAGCTAATTTTGGAACACTACTATTAGATGAGATCACAAATCTTCCTTTAGAAGGGCAGGCAAAACTTCTCAGAGCAATTGAAGAGAGAAAGATCACTCATCTTGGAGGAAATAAGCCTATTGCTATTGATGTACGTATTATTGCAACCAGCAATCTTCAAATTAAAGAAGAAATTGCCAAAGGTAATTTCCGTAATGATCTATTTCACAGATTAAACGAGTTTGAAATCCAACTACCACTATTGAAAGAGCGAAATGATGACATCCCTGTACTCGCTTATGAATTTGTAGAAGAAGCTAATATCAATCTGAATAAACATATTAAAAGTATCTCGGTTGAAGCTATGAAAATTTTACTGAATTATGAATGGCCTGGTAATGTAAGAGAACTGAAGCATGTTATGAAAAGAGCTGTTTTGTTGGAGAAATCTGATGAAATAACTCCTTTTGTACTATCAATAAAAAATGATAATAAAGAGATAGTTGATGATGTCTTAACTATCAATAGTGATGATTCTTTCGATTCGATTATCAGCAATGTTGAGAGAGATTTAATAATGAAAGCAATTGAACAAGCTAATGGGAATAAAAGTAAGGCTGCAGAAATTCTGAATATAAATAGAAAAACGTTATATAGAAAAATAAAGAACCTAAATATTTCACTTGGATAATGTGATATTTTTTTAACCGCAGGTGTCTCACTTTTCTCACAAGGGAATTGGAGTTTCTCCCAATTTGAAAAACCATTTTATTATTATGAAAAATGTAAATACAAGCCATTAAAAAATATTAATGAAGAATAAGAAAAGTATTGGTTATCAAGATTGTATTGACTTACTGACCTTTTAAAAATTAATGCTCCTTAATAAAATTATTTTTGTGAGGTAAATATGAAAAAAATTATTTTTGTATTAATAGTAGTAAGTATAATTAGTTTATTAAATTCTATTAAAATAGAATTTACTGATAATTGGAATAAGGATGGTTTGAATCTGATAAATGCATCCGGAACTGAGTTATTAATAGAATATTCAGTGCATGAAATAAGTTTAGAAGAGATTGAAGTCAATGGTAATAAAATGATTAAACCGATTCTTGCTGGAAGCCTTTTACCAAACGATGCAGGTATGCCGGATCTTCCAGGTTATGGACGTTACTTTGCAATTCCTACTGACGCCAAGGTTGAATTGGAGATCCTTTCAACCAGAAAAGAAATTTTCAAGAATATCAATATTGCTCCTGCATATAGAATTCCGCTTGATACAGAAACTGGACCTTTGGAGTATACCCAGAATATGGAAGTTTACTCAACCAATTCTTTCTATCCCGAAGTTCCTGTAACACTTTCTGATATTACAGAAATTCGTGGTGTTGATGCGGCGATTCTTGGCATAACTCCGTTCCAATATAATCCAGTTACAAAAGAACTTATTGTTTACAAAGATATCAGAATTCGAATTAGTTTTAATGGTGACTCAGGTAAATTCGGGAAAGATAGACTGAGAAGTATATGGTGGGATTCAATTTTAAGTGATGTGTTTATAAACTTTGATTCGCTACAACTTACTGAGTATTCATCTTCAACAAGCCGGACAGAAGATTATGAATATATTATCATCACACCAGATGATCCCATTTTTACAGCATGGGCAGATTCACTGAGTATTTTCAGAAATGAACAGGGGATACATACGGGCGTAGTTACAACAACCGAGATAGGTGGTAATACTGTAACAGCTATAGAAAGCTATATAGATAATGCTTATAATAATTGGGATATCCCACCTTCTGCTGTTCTTTTACTGGGTGACTATGGGACTACCGGTAGCTCGATCGTTTCACCAATTTGGAATAATTATTGTGTTTCTGATAATATTTTTGCAGATGTAACAAATAATAGTATGCCGGATGTGATTCTGGCAAGAATGACTGCACAGAATGAAGATCATCTTTCTACTATGATAGGTAAAGTTCTTGAATATGAGAGAAACCCATCTACAAATCCGAATTTCTATGATAATCCAATTACTGCGCTTGGATGGCAGACAGAGCGCTGGTTCCAGATTTGTTCGGAGAGTGTTGGTGGTTTTTTGAATCATGAATTGGGTAAAGAACAAGTGAGAATAAATGCCATATATGCTGGAAATCCTGATGTTGATCCCTGGTCAACTGCAACAAACACATATACCGTACTAAATGTATTTGGTCCTAATGGACTAAACTATATTCCTGCTTCTCCAGCTGAGTTAGGTGGATGGACAGGAGGAAGTGCTTCCGCTATAAATAATGCAATAAACAGCGGAGCATTTATACTTCAGCATAGAGATCATGGTAGTATTACTGGCTGGGGTGAACCTGATTATGATATTGGAGATCTTAACGGATTGAATAATGACGATCTTGTTTTTGTTTTTTCTATTAATTGTCTTACCGGAATGTATAATTCTACTCAAACCTCTTTTGCGGAGGCTTTCCACAGACATGAACAGGGAGCTCTTGGTTTAATTGCTGCTTCAGAAGTTTCATATTCTTTTGTTAATGATACTTTTGTTTGGGGAATGTATGACAACTTGTGGAAGGAATTTCTTCCGCAATATGGTGCAGCTCCTTCAGAATCAGATTGGATAAGACCAGCCTTTGCAAACGCAGCTGGAAAGTACTTCCTGCAACAATCATCATGGCCATATAATTCTAATAGTAAAGAAGTTACTTATAATCTATTCCATCATCATGGTGGTGCATTTTCAACAGTTCATTCGGAAATGCCGCAACAGCTCGCAGTTGAACATGATGATGAGTTGATGTCAGGTTTGGAATCTTTTTTTGTTACAGCTGATGAAGGTGCTTTGATCGGTCTTTCGGTTAATGGCGAAGCTATTGCATCTGCATTAGGAACGGGAGTACCAGTAGAAATTACTATTCCTCAACAGGCTCCTAATAATTCAATGAAGGTTACAGTAACAAAACAAAATCATTATCGTTATTCTACAGACGTAGTAATAATCTCTCCTGATATGTATGTAATATGCTATGACGTGGATTATGTTGAACTTGGAGTTCATGCTGAAGGTTCATATCAATCTCTTGATACACTTCAGATTGATCTTACTTTGCAAAATATTGGGGTACAGCCAACTGGAAATACTGTAACAGCTATTCTCTCAACAGATTCGGATAAAATAAATATAATAAATGATACAATGAATGGAAGTCAAATTCCAGCTTCATCTAATATGACCTTTATTGATGCATTCACTATCGAGCTACTTCCTTTAATAGATGATGGTAGTATAATTGAATTTGAGATTGAAGTTACTTCGGATGGCAATAGTTGGATAAGTGGATTTGAACTTAACTGTAATGCTCCTGTTTTAGAATATTTGAGTTTTGATCTTAATATATTAGATGGAATGGATCAGATACTCGACCCGGGAGAAAATGGTGAGATATTTATAAGTTTTCATAATATTGGAAATGGATATGCATATAATTCTGAAGTTCAATTACTTACCTCTGATCCGTATGTCTCTTTAAGCGGATTAAATATAGTAGCTTCTATTGCACCCGATTCAATAGAAACCACAACGACACCATTTATAGTTGATATCGCAGAAAATTGCCCGGTTGAATATTTTGCTGAAATAGATGTCTACGTAGTTGACAGTAGTGAGTTTGCTTTCCAATCCATTATACGTTTGCCTATCGGATTTTATGCATACGATTTTGAAGATGGAGATGCAGGTTGGGAACACATGATCCTTTCAGATGACTATATTGATGAATGGCATCTGGAAGATTTCCGTAATAATACTGTAAATGGAAATTATTCAATGAAATGTGGTGGTATTGGCGAATTGTTTTATTCCAACTATATTTATGCTGCTCTTGTAATGCCGGAAATAGAAGTCTTCCCGGGTGCACAAGTCACTTTTTATCATTGGATGGATGTGGGTCCTGAAAATAATCCTCTTACCTGGGATGGCGGACTGATCGAAATATCTGTAAACGACGGAGAGTGGGAACAAATAGATCCCGTTGGTGGTTATCCGCGTACAATAGTAAATATCCCATCATCTCCATTTGAGGAAGGAACTCCTGTTTTTGCCGGAAACATAGATTGGGAACAAGTTACATTGGATCTTTCCGATTATTCAGGTACTGCACAGATCAGATTTGTGATGGGAAGTGCAGCTCTTGTTACCGGTGAAGGATGGTATATTGATGATATTCATTATTCTAATACAACTGGCAGTAGCGACGATACAATAATTCCAATAATGAACAAACTTCATGCAAACTATCCCAATCCATTCAATCCTGAAACCACAATATCCTTTTCACTTAAAGCAGCCGGAAATGTGAAACTTGAAGTATTTAACATCAAAGGACAAAAAGTGAAAACTTTAATTAATAGTGAACTTTCTGCTGATAATCATCAAGTTGTGTGGAATGGAAAAGATGATGGCGGTAAATCAGTTTCTTCAGGAATCTATTTCTACAAGATGAAGACAGCATATTACTCATCAACAAAAAAAATGATCTTAATGAAATAAAATTTTTAGCCTGACCACTCGCGAGTGGTCAGGCAATATTTCCTTTTAATTAATGAAGCAGGGACTGCTCATTGAGCTGTGCGGGAAGAAATGTTATATTGTAACAGCTTAGAGATAAGAGATTTTAAACAAACCCATCCGGTAACTACCGGATGGGTTTGTTGGTACATTTATTGCATAGTATGAAATAAATGTAAATTGAGGTTTATATGAAAATAAAAATGATATTACTTTTGTCTGTGTTAGGCTTAACTCTACTTACTGCACAAAATGTACTGATATGGGATAGAGATGACGGATCAGAGATATCAGATCCGGAAGATCCTTGGAATTATGTGGGTCTGGAAGTAGGGATAAAATCTGCATTAACTGCAAATGGTATTATTGCCGAAGTTGATTCTTTATTGGCAGATGATCTGTCTCAATATGATATTATATTTGCAACTGCCGGTATTTGGTGTGGTGGTTGAGGATGGACTCCACCAGATCCGGTCGGATCGGAAGATGTGCAAAAAATTATTAATTTCTTAGATGCAGGTAAAGCTGTATACTTGGAAAGTGCCATTATTGGTACCGGTGATCATGCTTTATTGCGACCCTATTTTGGACTGGGTGAAAATTCCATTCCGAATATTTATTACAGTGAAATTGAAACACTTATTGCAGATAGCACAGAGACTTTTACTAGTTATTCTTTGAATTATCTTTATGGTTCAAATGCTGATTATGGTATTGATATTTTGGATTTCAATGAAGGCACTCCACTTATGCATTCTCAGGATGATGCTGTTCGTGGAGTTTATTATGATTCAGGATCTTATCGAACAATTGCATCCTCTACTTTCTTTGGAGGAATGGCAGACGGCACAAATGAAAATACTAAAGCTCAAGTGATGGGACAATACCTAAGTTTCTTTACTGGAGATCCAATCCCAAATATTATTGCTTCCCACGATGAACTTGATTTCGGGATTACATTCCCTGAATCTCCATATTTACTTGAATTAGAAATTTCCAATTTAGGATGGGATACACTTAATGTAACAGATGTAGTGATCTCAGGAGAAGGTTTTAATTATTTTGGACCAACAGACTTTGAACTAGTTTATTCGGAACTGCAAATTCTTGAAATTGGCTTTGAAATAGATGAACCTGGACAGTATTCTGGTGATTTAACAATTTTCAGCAATGATCCCGATACGCCAGAGCTGGTTATTCAATTGTCAGCAGAATGTGTTCTACCTCCTATAATTCAGTGCAATCCGCTTTCTGTAGAAATAACTATAACTTCTAATCAGATTCATGAAGGGATAATGATTCTTTCAAATATTGGTGCATACGATCTAAATTGTGAACTGGTGGTTACGGATTCATCTCAATATGCAGGCTGGCTGGAAATTGATCAGGATTCCTTGTTCATTCAACCGGGTGGATCTGAAGAAATATTGCTTATTTTCGATCCTGATGGACTTGAAGCAGGTCAATATTTTGCTGAAATTACAATTTATCATAACGATCCTACGCAAGATGAATTGATCATTCCAATTACAATGACTCTGAACTATACAAATGTTTATGATGATTTGATGTCAGCAAACAACAAGCTTATTGGAAATTACCCCAACCCGTTCAATCCATCCACGACGATCTCTTTCTCTTTAACCACGGAGATCACTGAGCGCACAGAGTTAACGATCTATAACTTAAAAGGTCAGAAAATAAAAGATCTTTCCCCGAGCTTGTGTCATCCTGAGTTTATCGAAGGACAAGGGGAAAGCAAATATTCAGTTACCTGGAATGGAACGGATGACAATAACCAATCCGTTTCTTCTGGAATTTATTTCTATAAATTAAAATCAGGAAATTTTGAACAAACTAAAAAAATGATTTTAATGAAGTAGAGATAGCTCTACGAGCTTCCACAAATAATCTTCAAAACGCTCCGAGTTTTCGGAGCGTTATTTATTATCAAACTTAAACTTACAAAAATAATTCATATAAAAATTATTGACACAAAAAAATAGATATCACTTCTCTGCTTCGTAGATAAAGAAGTGTAGAATATAGAAATTTCTAAACACTTCTGAACTCAAAAAATATTTCACACTTCTTTTAATCTTTGTTTTTTAACAAACCTTGAAAAAGGAGTGTCCTATGAAAAAGATTAATTTTACAACTCT
>DAOUTP010000074.1 GCA_030626645.1 Candidatus Cloacimonadota bacterium | reverse complement strand
TTCCGCCTGAGTTTCCTTTTCTTTAAGAAGAGGAATTGCACGAGTGAACATTTCAATAGCATGAGAATATTTTTTATCTCTGAAGTGGCAGAAGGCGATATCGAAAACTGTTTTTGCTTCCAATCCTTCATCTCCCCAACGTTCCAGAATTATCTGATACGCAGCTATAGCTTTTTGCCATTCCTTCATTGTTTTGCAAACAAATGCAAAGTTTCTGGCAGCATCAAAAGCAAGCTCTCCATCTTCATCATTCTCAATAACTTTATAATAATGAGAAAGTGCTTTCTGGTAATTTTCTTTGGAAAAATTTATAGTTCCCAGTTTAAGATGTGCCTGATTGCTCATGTTTATGTCAATTGAATTGGCAACAGTAGAGAAATCTGCTTCCGCTTTATCCAATTCTTCTTTTTCCAATCTTACAATACCCCGCCAGAAATAAGCCTTTATCATTACGTCACTGGTTAGATTTTTCTTCTTGAGAAGCTTTGTGAATATTGATTCAGCCTTCTTTTTATCAATTTTTTTATAATATATTCCGCGGTTTACTTCAATTTCATTTTTGTCTTTATCAGTTAGTTGCTTTTTAAATTTCTTCGCAAGTGTTTCAGCTTTGGGTCTGTTCTCAATTCTATATAACGCTATGATGTTCTCTTTGGCAACATATCTGATATTATCATATCCCGATACATTATCACCCAATTTATCAATTATTTTTTTGTAATTCACTGCAGATTCATGATAATTCTCCTGAATAAAATTTATGTGACCGAGCATTTCAAAATATTTCAAATTAGCTTTATTGTTTTTGGCAAGTTCACCATAAGTATATTTTGCCATTTCTAGATCATTTGTTGTGAATTGCAGATGAGCAAGTTTTGCCAGATCATCCTCACTTTTTTCAATAATATGCATCAGGGCTTCTTTTGCTTTTTGATTATTGCCCAACTTTTCATAATCATTAGCAAGGAGTTTATAAGTATCATCAGTTCTATCGCTTTCGGGCAGAAGTAAGTGATATTTTATTGCGTTTTCATAATCTCCAATTTTTCGCAAAGCCCTTGTGAAATATTGAATAACTTTGGGATATTGTTCAAATCTTTCTGCATTATTTACAAGGAAAGCAAGCTTATCTCCAGCATCCTTTTTTTCCCCAAGTTCATTCAGAACAACTGCATAGTGGAAATATACAAGTGGATTATTAAGTTTAATATAACCATCAGCTATCTTGTAATATTGTAATGCTTTAGCGTCATCATTTTTTGAATAGTAATATTCTGCTAAATGTATTTTGGTATTATAAAATTCTGCATCATCAATTGCTGAACTATTTACAAGATCAACAAAATATCTTGCAGCATTATCAATTTCATTATGAGAAATATAATATTTTCCAATTTGTAATCTGAATTCATTTGCAGCCATATTGTGCGAATTATTTTCTACAAATGATTTCATCCTTGTAATTAGCTCTGATGTAAGATCTGAATTTTGCAAAAGCTGTTTTCTAATGTATATTTCTTCCAACCAGTCAGCATGATTTATTTTATCCAGTTTGGAAGTTATTGCATCCATTTTCATCAGGCATTCATCCGCCAAATTGTCTTTTGATTCATACTTATATTTCTCTGCGATTTGGATCCATAATACTGCTTTTCTGTAATAGTTTTCCGGATCAGATCCATCACCAAGAATTCTGATAGCTGTTTCATGGTCTTTGAGATCAGTAATAAGAATATTTTGCAGATCATCTTTAAGTTCTCTTGCATCGGCGTTATATGAATTATCTATTAACGAGCTAACCAGATTATTAAAAGCCATTTCATAATCACGTTTTTTAAATTTCTTTAGGTATTCCAATTTATTTGTGATCTTCTTTCTTAAATCCGTATTCTCTACCTTTTGAAGATCGATCTGTTCCAATTCAGTTACTGCATCTTTATATTCATCAAGGTTTTCTAAACATAAAGCAATTTTATAATACGCTTCATCCTGAAGATCATTAGCGGAGTATTCAGTTAATATCCACTGGTAGTACTTTTTTGCTGTAATGTATTGCTGGAATTTCTCGAAGTAGATATTTCCCAGAATTAACAATAACTCATCCCTCGATGCAAATTCATTGTTCAACAGTTTTTTATATTCTTTTACGGCATCTGTAAATTTCCCGGAAGCAACCATTATATCCGAATTTAACAATTGTTTTTTGTATAAGATAACACCATCGTTTGTGGAAATTTCATTCAGCCAGTCGTTGGCAGAATCGAGATTATTTAGTAAAAAATCAGCTTGTGCAATCCGCAATAGATATGCATCCTTTTTATCACTCTCACGAAATACTTTTTTATATTTAGTATAATCATTTTTGATATCTGTGTATTTCTTTAACTCTATCTGAACAGAGGTAAATTTTAAAATATATGCATCAAGTTGGTGTGAATTCGAGAATTTATTTATTAAATTGGAAAGTTCAAAATAAGCTTTTGGGAAATCTTGTAAAGTAACGTAATAATCAGCCAGTTTGAAACGGAGTTTCTCCTCGTAATTACGTGGCATATTTTCTTTAAGCTTAGCTGCTAGAATTTCTGAAGCTTCTTTAGTCCCTTCTTCCTTTTCTGTTATCTCAATCTGTTTTTCCACTGCCTTCCATCGCGAAATATGATCAGGATAATCATTAATAATTTCATCCAGGATTTTTTTCCCTTCCCCCCACATTTGCATTTCAAGACGTGCATCCGCTAACCAGAGAAGAACATCCGGAATATTATGATAATCTTTATAATTCCTTACGATCTTTCGACCTTTAATAATCACATTGTCATATTGTTTCATTTCAAATAAGCATTCCAAATATTGTGATAGTGCCATTTTACTGAAATTTGAGTTTGGATAAGTCTCGATCAGAGAATTCAAGGTTTCTGATGTTTCATGAAATTTTTGTTGTTCGAATTGAGCTTGAGCCAGATAATACAAAACTTTATCACGGAACAACAAACCGGGGAATCCTTCTAATAATCTATTATATGCTGATTCTGCCTTAACAAATTGATCTCTCTCTCTGTAGCTTTCTCCTATTAAAAAAATTGCTTCCTGAGAATCATCAGAGGTTGGAGAATAAGCAATAACTTTTTCAAATTCATTTATTGCTTCGTCAAATAAGCCATCATTAAATAATCCTTTGCCAAAATTAAGATCTGACCATAAACTTACATAAAGTATCGTCAGCAAAATGAATATCATTTTCTTCATTAATTCCTCCACAAAACGATTGCTATCATTTTTATTATTATCTCTATGTCAATATGAATATAATCAGCTAATATTAATGATAATATTTGACATCTGATGAGAGCTTTAGAGTTTAGAAGAAAAAATAATCGGACAGGATATGATCTTATTAATTGTTTTGTTTTTAGTTGGAATAATAGCAGGTTTCCTCAATACACTCGCAGGTGGCGGCTCAGCTCTTGTTATTCCAATCCTAATAATCGCAGGAATACCCTCTCCGATGGCAAATGCCACAAATCGTGTTGCCATCCTTCTTCAGAATATTACTGGATCTTACAGATTCCATAAACATAAAATTTTGGAAGTTGGCTCAATAATCCATATCACGATCGCTGCCATCATTGGCGCAATAGCTGGTTCATTATTAGCCGTAAAAATTACTTCAGCCTATTATGACAAGATCCTCGCAGTTGTCTTTATCATAATCCTCATCTTAATGCTTAAACCACATAAAAAAAGATCATCACTCACAAAGAAGTTACCCAAATGGCTTGAGTTCATCATTTTTCTGATCGTTGGATTTTATGGTGGTTTAATTCAGGTTGGAGTCGGTTTTATTTTTCTCGCTACATTAAATCTAGTTGAGGAATTCGATCTCATTAAAGCTAATGCAATAAAAGTATTTATCATTATGTGTTATACTGTTTTTGCTGTGATAATTTTTGCTTATTCTGGTAAAGTAATTTGGAAGTACGGTCTTGTACTTGCTGCCGGAAACGTCATTGGTGCATTCATTGGTGTTAAAGCTGCTATCACCAGAGGAGAGAGATTTGTGAAAATAGTTCTCACGATCGCAATTATTATTGCCAGCTTGAAATTATTTGGTGTTTTCAAGCTGCTTGGAATGTAGTAAGTATTTCAATTTTACAAATCAATAAAGCCCCATCAGAAAACGATGGGGCTTTATTATACGTATTTCTCTTATTTCAGAAGTACCTGTCCCATGAAATGCGAAGCCTATTTCATTAGGATCATCTTTTTAGTTTCTTCATGATCTCCTGCTTTCAGACTATAGAAATAGATTCCCGAAGAAACTGAGCTACCATTATTGTCTTCTCCATTCCATAAAATCGAATTCTGTCCAGCCGGATAATTTTCAGAAGCTAACGTTCTTACAAGTTCTCCTTTGATATTATAAACATTTAAAGTAATCTTTCCTGTATTTACCAGGTCGAAGCTGATAGTTGTGGTCGGATTGAACGGATTTGGATGATTTTGATGAAGTTGTGTAATAGCAAGGAGAATTGCTTCTGCTTCTATAGGAGGTCCTACCGTTAATATAACAGGGATCTCAAAATAACCTTCATCATAGTCATTGTTGATGATATGCAGATTGGCTTCATAAATTCCATCACTCAGATTGCTTGCATCGAAAGTTACATTAATATAAGATGTATTTTCCTGCGCAATGATTCCATTGGTGGGGTTACAATAAAGCCATCCTTCATTTATACCATCGTCAATTTTATAAAGAGAACCATTCCAGTATTTTAACCACAGGTCAAAGCTATCATGAGTAATGGAATATATCTCATCTGCATCGGGCGGTGTAAATTGGGTAATGAACTGGGCAGTTCCGGAATTGCTATCCAAATTGAATTGTGACACATTAGAACCCCAATAATCACAACTCCATAAATGCCCGTTTTCATGTTCCGGTACCCAAACAATTTGATTTGAATCTTCACCAAAACTTGAGGTAAACATATCAATTACAGCACCAGTATTATCTAATCTGTAGAAAGTTGGATTTGGTATATATATTTGATTTACTATAAAGTAATTTCCATCCCATGTTAATGTCGGATAATTAGTAAAGGGACAACTAAATGAATCACCGGTTGGTGTCCCATCAAGATTATACGAAAATACATCTCCGTTTATATCTCCAATCCAAAGATATGTACCATCCCAGGTTATACTGAAAGGAACAGGATGTAAAGGATATGAAGCTATGATAATTTGATTAACAGGATCAAAAACATCTAGTTGAAACGAAGATAAATCTATGGAGTAAAATAAATTATCAATTAATACAATTCCTGAAGAACTACCTAATAAATCACCGTAATCACCCAGGATATCACCTATATCCCGTGAATTGGAGTTAGTAGAAATATCAGATTCAGTTCTTTCACCGGATGCTATTTCCTTTGTTATGATGTAATTCAGATCAGCTTCTCCAGTATTTTCAATAGCAAGAATTTGAGTATCCATCTCACCAGATTCCAGGTTTATATCAAATGAAAGTGGTGTAACTTCAATTTCCGGTGGTATAATAGAATCAGCCCGAAGAAGCCAGTTACCGGGATAACCGTAATTATCAATTAAATCCAGGGGATAATCATATGAGGGGTTACCAAGATCATTAACATCTAAAGTCCCTGGCGATGTAACAACAAACCAAGAAGAACTTTGAGACGATGTCATATCGAGCGAACAAGGATAAAACGAGTCATTTTCATATAATGAAGCTACATAAAAAACACCACTAACCATTGTAGGAGGTATCGCAACAGTTGTAAATATGTCTGTATCAGGATTATAAATCAACGATGAAACTTCTGTTAGATATACCGCATCACTTGGGTCCCAGTCATTAGTTGGATCATCATAAAGAATAAGCCTCGTAATATGACCATAGGGAGATGTTATTTCACCCGGAGTTCCCCAGGCAATACTGATATATCCGATAGTTTCCGAGCCTGCAATTGCCTCAAAACCATTCAGAGCCATAAAATCACTCTGAATGCCATAGCCAATTGCCTCTTCCGAACTGCCGTCATCGAGTTGATAGAGCTCTCGTGACCTTTGCAGATCTGCATTATTAGAATTTGTTACAGATCTAACACCTGCATTAACCATACTAACTTCTTGTGCAAAAAGCAATGATGCAAATAAAGATAATAAAATAAAAATGAACACTTTTCGATTCAATTTTCTCATTTTTCCTCCTTTGTAATTTATTGTTTATTAATTTTTTATTTTAGTTTTGTAACTTTATCTTTTTTGTCAAACTTAAAAAAAAGGACGACCTTTCAGCCGTCCTTTAAAGAATGAAATTTTCTATTTCAACATTATTGCTTTTTTATATGAACTGAATTCTTTAGTTTTCATATGATAGAAGTATACACCAGAAGAAACAGTCTTACCATTATTATCCTTTCCATTCCAAATTACACTATGCTCACCAACAGGATAAATACCATTTACTAATTTCTTGATCAGCTCACCTTTGATGTTGTAGATATTTATATTGATATTACCAGCTTTCGTAATGGCAAATCTAATATTAGTTGTTGGATTAAATGGATTTGGATAGTTTTGGTAAAGTGCTGTTGTGATAGGTACTATCTCACCTGAACCTGTTGCAGGATCTACGGTAACATCCCAAATTGTTTCCAAACTATATTCTTCATCTGATACAACTGATTTGATCTCTATCTCACCTACATCTGTAAATTGATAAACGAATTCTTCAGTTATCTCAGCTTGCAGAGCATCATTAACAAACCATTCATAAGTCAAATCACTATCAATATCTTCTGCAATTACTATAAATGTAACAATACTATCCTGGATCACTGTAAATGCAAGTTCATCAGGTGTGAACTCAATTATTTCTGGTTCATCATTAACCGGAGTAACAATAACATCAACATCATCTTCCGCTGTTGCTCTAGTCTGATTATCATCTACAGTGAATGTTAATGTTTCTGTCCCATTCCAATCTTCTGCTGTATTGAATATTACAAGCCAGTTCACAATATCAACTGTGATCTCAGTATTTCCAGTTACGGATATAGTAAGATCATCCAGATCTACATCATCAATATACGATAAGAAATCCTCAACTAATGCTCCGTCTTCTGGAAAAGTAAAATTGTCTGGAAGAACAATTGTTGGTGCATCGTTAATCGGGTTGATAGTTACTTGAATAACCTGGCTTACAATATCACGATTATCTGCAATATTATCATCAAGATAAATCGTAATATCCTCAGTTCCATTCCAATTGAGTGTATTAGATTCAAAGACAACATCAAAGTCAGTTATCGTAACATCAATGTGTGTTGAGTTGTCTGCTGAAAGTGAAAGAACATCTGACTCACCCCATGTTTGAGAGCAGAATCCACTGAAATCATAAGTTGCCGAAGGTAGATCTTCATCTGCTTCGAATGTGCCTGTGATATTCAGGATTGGTGGATCGTTTACAGGCGATACTATCACATTAACATCATCCGTTGCGATTGCATCTGTAATATTATCATTTACTATAAATGTAAGTGTTTCTGTTCCATTCCAATTTTCTGTTGCTGTGAATGTTACTTCTGTTCCAACTATATCAACTATGATTTCTGTATTCCCAGTTACAGATAATGTAAGATCATCAAGATCTATATCATCTATGTATGCTGCAAAATCTTCTACCAATGTTCCATCTTCTTCAAATGTAAAGTCATCCGGTAGAGTAATTGTTGGTGCATCATTAATCGGGTTAATAGTTACTTGAATAACCTGGCTTACAATATCACGATTATCTGCAAGATTATCATCAAGATAAATCGTAATATCTTCAGTTCCATTCCAATTTAGTGTATTGGATTCGAAGACAACATCAAAATCTGTGATTAAAACATTAATATGTGTTGAGTTGTCTGCAGAAAGTGAGAGAATATCTGTCTCACCCCATGTTTGAGAGCAGAATCCACTGAAATCATAAGTAACTGAAGGTAGATCTTCATCTGCTTCGAATGTGCCTGTAATATTCAGGATTGGTGGATCATTTACAGGAGTAACTATAACATTTACCATA